>JAILID010000025.1 GCA_024695465.1 Lachnospiraceae bacterium
GACATAATAGCTTTACCTTGTTCTAATAACACATTAGGATCCGTATTATATTTTCGATTATTCATATATGCTTCACCTCCAGTGGAAGTATAGCATATATAATTCTTTATTTCAAAGTAAAGTTATTAATGTCGTCCACTATAAAACGGACAGGCCGCGGCGTTATGAGCCTTTCCCCCTCTTCGCTCCCGCGATTCCCGGACAAAAGTTCCGCGCCCTCACACATCCCCCGCTTCCATCCGCTTCAGGTGGATGGTGAGGTATATCTTTTCCTCCTCGGAAATGCCGCTGCCGTAAGTCTTCCTGATGTAATCCGCGATATGCTCCGCGCAGCCGTATTCCCTGCGGCAGCTCGACTGGATCATCTCAAGAAAGGAATTGTTGTCGGAATCCTTCTTCAGGCACTTTCCCTGATAGAGACGCTGGATGAGATAGCGCAGATGCACCGCGAAGCGGCTGAAATCCAGAGAATCCCGGTCGAAAGTCTTCCCGTAATAGGCTTCAGCCTCATCAATGCAGCCATTCATCAGCCGGACCATCGAATTCGTGCTGCTCATATCGGAGTTGAGCTCCGCGTTCAGGATGTGCATGGCGATGAAGGAGGCTTCCGATTCAGGCAGCCTCGCATGAAGCCTCCGCTCGATAATCATCAGGCAGTCAAGGCCCAGATTGTACTCCATCGGATAGTAGCACATAATGGAGCTTCTTAAGGGGTTGTCAAAATTCATTCCCTCTTCCAGCCGCCGGATCGCAAAGCTGATGTGGTCGGCCAGGGAAATGAGAAGCGACTCATTGACCGGCTTTCCCAGCACCTGCTGAATGTGGTCGATCATCTCCTGCGTCGCGTCAAGATGCGCGAGGGGGATCTGCCGCACCAGTTCCCTCAGCTTTCTCTGGTAGTTTTTCTCCTCCATGTGATAGGTCTTCTCGACCTTCGTCATATCGATAAACTGTCCCACCGTCCGCTTGAAACCGATGCCCCTGCCGGTCAGGATCATCTCGTTTCCGCTCTTGTCGAGGGCTTCCACTATATTGTTATTGATAACTTTTTTGATCCTTATCTGATTCTCCCCGGACTGCTGCAACGCGTCAAGACCCCTTTCCCGATATTATCTTATGGAGCGCCGCCTGCGGCGTCCCCGTTTTCCATAACAACAAAAATAACCAGCCCAAGCCGCCGCTGCAGATGATGCAGAAAGATGCGCACATGAGTTGGTTAAGCCCTTGCGGTAACAATCCAACAATTTCACAAGACAACTCTACCAAATTTTGTGTAAATTGTCAAGAAAAATTAAACTTCTATAAATTGCCTTTCCATACATTTTGTTTTCTTTACAGCGGTGCCGCGCCTTTGTTCTTTTATGAATGACTTCTTGTGCCGCGCGGCGGCTTATGGTATGATGTAAACAGCGCGGCGCCAAAGCGCCGAACCGGATCCTGCACACCTCTTTCCAATATGACCGCAGCTGACCAGCTTCCCCCTCCACAGCCGTATGGGAATCCGCTATCCAACCACACATTTCCGGGAACCTGGCCAGCTGCACTGTAAAGGTGATTCTATATGCCAAATCGTTTATTCAAATCCCTCTTCGGGACCGATCTCAAACCTTATAAGAAGGAAATCTCCGAGCAGAACTGCATGGCTATCCGCTACCTGGCCTTTACCGGCATCCCGGTGAGCATTGCCAGCATTGCCGCCCAGACCATCATCAAGGGGGCCCCTTCGCTGACCTTGAACGGTTCCCTGATGCTGCTCTACTTTATCCTGCTGGCCTTTACGAGCAGCTTTCTCATTCCGCGGAACTGCCCCCGGGCTACCCTGCTCGTCTATGTCTTCGAAGCCCCGGTCCTGCTCGTCTCCATCCTGCTGGGAACGATATGGGATCCCAACCACCAGGCCCTAACCTATCTCATGTTCATGGTCGTCATGCCGGTCTTTATCCTCGACTATTTATGGCGCGTACTTGCGGTCCTGAGCGGATGGAACCTCCTTTTCCTCATCCTGTGCTTCACCGTCAAGGATCCTTCTACGCGGAGGGGGGACCTGATCCACCTGCTGCAGTTTTCCCTGGCCTCCGCCGCGGTCACCATCGTCGTCCTGAAGCTTCGTATCGACGTGATCCAGAGCTATGAAAGCGTGCGCTACCACAAGGAGCACGATTCCCTGACCGGGGTCCGCAGCCGCCAGAGCCTCGAAGACGTCATCCGGCTCTGCCGGAACACCCCCCTCACCGTTATCATGGGCGATCTCGACCAGCTCTCCCTGATCAATGACTTTTACGGAAGGGAGGCCGGCGACGACCTGATTATAAGCTTTGCCTCCATCCTGCAGGAGTATTTTGGAGAGGACCGGGTATACCGCTACGGTGAAGACGCCCTTCTCTGCCTCCTCCCGGACAACCGGGAAGAGACCTGCCGCGCGCTGATCCAAAGCTGCCGGAAGAAACTGGCCTCCCTTTCCAAAACCGGACAGAGCCCCTACACCTGCGCCTTCAGCTACGTCACCGGCTGCCCTGAAAACCCGGAAACCCTGCGGAAAATGATCCAGCTGGCGGAAGTCCAGGTCCATAAGGCAGGCAAACTCAGCCGGAACTCCACGCTCGGCTGCGCCTATGACGACGCGACTTTTCGCGCCGGTATTGTAGAGGCCAATATCTCGACGCATCTCAAGGTCTTTGAAACCAACCAGCTGACAGGACTGCCCGGAATGGAGTACTTCATTTCCCGAAGCGAAGAGCTGCTGAACACGCTCATATCCCCGGACAGTCACCCGGTGGTCGGCTACCTGAACCTGCTCCACTTCCAGATCTTCAACGATACGTTCGGCTACGAACAGGGGGACGAGCTGGCGCGCACGCTGGTAAAGCTCCTGCAGGAAACCTTTCCAAATCGCCATCTCGCCTACCTCTCCAGCGGCCGTTTCGGCATACTCTGCTACCTGGAAGAAGCCGAGGAGGGCATCCGCAGCATCAACCAAAAGCTCAAGGATTACAAGCCCGGCTTCTCCGCCGAGATCAAAGCCGGTTTCGTCGAGTACCGCCCGGGCGATTACATGATCTCGCTGCTCGACAAGGCGAAGCTGAGCCATGACAATATCTATCCTTCCAAGGACAGCTTCTTCCGCCTCTACGATGAAGAGCTTGACCGGGAAAGGGAATTCCGCCAGTATCTGGTCTCCCACCTTGATGAGGCAATCGAGAAGGACTGGATCAAGGTCTATTACCAGCCCATCGTCCGCCCTTCAAGCCGCAGGATCTGCAATCTGGAAGCCCTCTCCCGCTGGGAAGATCCCAGGTTCGGCTTCCTGATGCCCGCCAAATTCATCAGCATCCTGGAAGAAGAGAGGCTCATCTACAAGCTGAACCTGCACGTGATCCGCCAGGTGCTCCGGGACTTCAAATACCTGGAGAGCCACGACCTTCCTCTGATTCCGGTATCCGTCAATCTCTCCCGCCGGGATTTTTCCGAATGCGACATGCTGAGGCAGGTTACTTCCATGATGGAGGAAGCCGAGTATCCCCGCTCCCTTCTCAGCATAGAGATCACGGAAAGCGCCTTCGTGAAAAACCCGGATTACCTGATAGGGGAGATCGACCGCTTCCATGATGCCGGTTTCCAGATATGGATGGATGATTTCGGCAGCGAATACTCAACGCTCAACCTGCTGAATAAGATGAATTTCGACCTGCTGAAAATCGACATGCAGTTCATGAAGAATTTCTCTTCTTCGGGGCGCAACCGGATCATCGTCGAGGTCATTCTCGAGATGAGCAGGCGTCTGGGCATCACGACGCTCGTCGAGGGCGTGGAGACACAGGACCAGTTCGACGCGCTCCTCAGCCTGGGCTGCGAAAAGCTTCAGGGCTTTCTCTTTTCCCGCCCCGTCCCCTTAACGGCTATCCTGGACGACATCAGGGCCGGCAGACTTTATCCGCCGGAGCAGAAGGGAACCGCATGATTTTCAACCAAATCATGCGGTTCCCTGTGATTTCTCCTGTATCCGGGAAATGAAGGGCAGGTATCTTTTCCCTGTTTCCCCCGCCGGATTCGCGCGGGACCTTTCGTCCCCCTCAATTCTTTCTCCTCTCGGAGATTCCCTTTACCATCTTATCCGCCCCGACGCCTGACAGGATTCCGATCAGCGCTCCCACCGTAACGTCCGTGAAGAAATGAACCCCCACATACATCCGTGAGAAACCCATCAGCACCGCCATGATCATCCCGGTAAAGCGGGCCCATTTCCGGGAGAAATTCCGAAAAAGGACCATGGCTACGGAAAAAGCCGCGCCGGTATGGCCGGAAGGGAAGGAATTGGGGTCGTCCTCAAAGATCAGGGGCGCGAAATCATCCAATGTGACCCAGGGCCGGTCCCGTTTAAAGACCGGTTTGATGAGAAGATTGGTAAAAATAGCCTCATTGGCCAGCGCCAGTCCCGCGGTCAGTCCGGCCTTCCTCGTCTTCTTAAACAGCAGGAACAAGGCGGTGGATCCGATCATGATTTTCCCCGAATCGCCGGTCGTCGTATAAATTGTGAAAAACTTATCCAGCTTCTCACACTGTATCTTATCCTGGATCCAGGGAAGGCTCCCGTGGTCAAATCTCTTTATCGTGTTCAGCAAAACTTCACCTCAAACCTTATTCCCGCCAAATGCGCGGATAGCAAAACTTATCTCTCCAAGCGGAAATCCGTCTCCCGCTGACAAAAACTCCATTTCTCATTATAGCATATCCCGCTGAAAAAATCCAGCTGTCCGCTTTCAATTATTCAATTGGGCAGAACGTCCCCGGCATAAGCCTCCGGCAGGCGGCGCCTGTCAGCGCGACATCTCGCTCTGATAGCCGGTGTTCTTGTGGTCCTGGATGACGGATTTGATCTCGTCGCGTCCGGAAAGCGGCATGTCGCCCCTGACCGTATTCTTGACCGCGGAATAGGCGGTTCCGAACTCCACGGCCCGCTGGTAATTCTCCGGCTCGGAGAGCAGCGCGTAGAGAACGCCGCCGACATAGGAATCGCCGCTGCCGATCCGGTCGATCACCTGGATCCGCTTGTAGGGCTCTTCCTTATAATAGGTATCCGTCTTCCTGCTGTAGAGCACGGAGCCGAAATCATGGTGCCTGGGGCTGTGGACCACGCGCTGGGTAGAAGCCACCACCGAGATCGGGTAGTCATCCGTAAAGCTCTTCATCAGCTCCTCGGCGGTCCCTTCCTTCTTGAAGGTCAGGCGGGCCGTATCCTCCGAGCAGAAGAAGATATCGACATAGGGGAGGATCGTCTCGATGCAGGCGCGCGCCTCCTCTCCGCTCCAGAGGTTGCCGCGGAAGTTGACGTCGAAGGAAATAAGGGCCCCCGCCGCCTTGAAGCGCTTGATCATCTCAATCGCCGTCGCCCTGGAATCCTCACAGAGAGCCAGGGTAATGCCGCTGGTGTGGAAGCAGCGGGCCGATTCATAGAGGGACTCATCAAAATCGTTGATGCTGATCTTCTGGAAGGAGCTGTGGGCCCGGTCATAGACGACCCGGGGTTTCCTGGGATAGAGCCCGGATTCGTAATAATATATGCCCAGACGGGCGTCTTTGGAAGCGTCGTAAGCCAGATAATCATCGCTGACGCCGGAGAAACGGATCGCGTTCTTCGCAAACTTGCCGATATCGTTGTCCGGAAGCCTTGAAATGATGCCGGTCCGGAGTCCCAGAAGGGAAGCGCCGGTCAGTACGTTCAGCTCCGCGCCGCCGACGCGCTTTTCAAAGGTATCGCCGCGGACAAGGCGGTCGTCATTCACCGGGGAGAGGCGGAGGAGAACTTCACCGAGAGCCAGAAGATCAAATTCTTTTTTCATTTTCATCACCTTTCTCTTGCCTGTTTTCATAACGCAATACTTCCCGCGCGTGCGGGAAATCCGCCGCGCGGATTCGCTGTCCTTTGGCCTCATGCCGGATCCGCGCGTCTTTTTCTGCTGCCTATCATTATACAACTTTCCGGGTGGAAATGGCAATTATTATAGTAAATGAAAAGCGATTTTCCCGCTGCCATAAATGCCATAATGAAGGACGGTCCTGGCCGGAACCGTCCTTCTTCTGCTAAACAGATCGCTGTCTGTCCCTTCCGCCTTTCATTTTAAGCAGCCTTTGCCGCTCCCTTCCTCTGCCGGAAAATCTGGAAAGCCAGGACCGCCGCGACGACGCAGATACCGACCACATCGGTAACGGTGTCCGGAACGAGGAGCAGAAGTCCGGCCGCGATGAGGACGATTCGAAGAGCCATGACAAGGTTCCCCTTGATGTAGCCCTCCAGGCCAGCCGCGATCGCGATGATTCCGACCACGGAAGTGATGATGACCTGAATAACTTCGACCGCGTTGGTGTCGATCAGGAGCATGGCCGGATTGAGCGCGAAGACATAGGGCACGACGAAAGCCGCTATGGCAAGCTTGGTCGCGTTGAGCGCCGTCTTCATCGGCTTGGAGCGGGCGATCGCCGAGCCTGCGTAGGCTGCCAGGGCAACCGGCGGGGTGATGTCCGCGACGATTCCGAAATAGAAGACGAAGAAATGGGCCGCCATCGCGGGGATCCCGATCTGGATCAGGATCGGCGCGCAGGTAGAAGCCATGATGCAGTAGTTGGCCGTCGTCGGGACGCCCATGCCCAGGACGATGCAGCAGAGCATCGTGAAGAACAGCGCGACGAACTGGGAGCCGTTCGCGATCGTGATGATCGCGGTGATGAGCTGGGAGGCCAGCCCGGTCATCGCGATGCTGCCCGCAATGACGCCGGCAATCGCGCAGGCCACCGCCACGGAGATGGAGCTCTTCCCGCCGCCTGCCAGCGCTTCGAAGAACATCTTCGGCGTCATCCGGGAATCCTTATTGAAGAGGCTGACGATGATCGAGGCGATGATCGCGACCGCGGCCGAGAAGGCCATCGTGTTGCGCCCGCTGGAAACCATGTAGACCAAAAGGACCAGGGGGATGAGCAGATAGATCTTTTTGATGAGATTTTTGAATTTCGGGAGCTGGTCGCGGCTGATGCCCTTCAGTCCCAGCTTCTGGGCTTCCAGATGGACGCAGATAAAGATTCCAAGGAAATAAAGGACGGCCGGCAGGATCGCCCGGACGATAATGTTCGAATAGGGAACGCCGACATATTCCGCCATCAGGAAAGCCGCCGCGCCCATGATCGGGGGCATGATCTGCCCTCCCGTGGAGGCCGCCGCCTCAACCGCCCCGGCAAACTCCGGCTTGTAACCGGTCTTCTTCATCATCGGGATCGTAACGGAACCGGTGGTGACGGTATTCCCAACCGAGGAGCCGGACACCATTCCGCAGAGCGCGGAGGAGATGACCGCCACCTTAGCCGGTCCGCCCGAAGAGGCGCCCGCCACGCAGTTGGCCAGCTGGATAAAGAAATCCGAGATGCCGGTACATTCCAGGAAGGAGCCGAATATAATGAAGACGACAATAAACTTCGCGCAGACCTGGATCGGCGTCGTGAGAATACCGGTCGTGCGGTAAAAAAGGCCTATGGTGAGATTCGTAATGGCCCGCTGCGGACCGAGTCCCTTGGTAACGCCGTAATAATAGAGGGCGTAGATGACAAATACGCTTGCCACGCAGAGAATCGGGATACCGACCGCTCTCCGGCAGAGCTCAAAGGTCGCCAGAATGCCGATCACGCCGATCACGATCTCATAGGGCCTTACGTTCATCATTCCGAGGCGTACGGTGAGATCCTGGGCGTTGGCCACAATATAAAAGTAGGCGCCGGCGCCGAGGATCATGATGATCCAGTCGTACCAGGGAATATAATTGACCTTCTGGGTTCCCTTCTTTGCCGGATACATCAGGTAGCCGATGATGATAATGCAGCCAACGAAAGAGGGATAGCGGATGAGATCCAGCCAGGTTGCGAACAGCGTGACATAAATGACGAACACGGAGAAAGCGGCCATAATCGCGTAGACAATCGTACGCGGAAGCCCTTCATAGACCCGGGTGTTGGATTCCCGGTCATATTTTTTCATTACCGCGTCCAGCTCCTCCTGGGTCGCGATGTCGCTCCCGGGCAGGGACGCCTCCCGGGTTTTCATTTCCATAGTCTTATCTTCCTTAGCCATCAATGCCTCCTTTAAGACAGTCTTTCATGCCGGCCGCTTTCCGAAGCCGGAAAGCAGTCCGATTATCAAAAGGCGCTGCCCAAAAGGCAGCGCCTTACTGCTTCTTATGTCAGAATGATTACTCCGCGGTCTCGACGGTAATGCCTTTCTCCGCAAAGTACTTAGCCGCGCCGGCATGGAACGGAACCGCGATGCCGTCCGTCGCGAACTCGCAGGAAAGCTCCGCGCCCTTGCCGTGAAGAGCCGCAATGGCTTCCGCGCCGTCGAAGATCGTCTTGGTGATCGTATAGGCGACCTCTTCATCCATATCGGCGCTGGCGATCAGGGTAGCCTTGACCGTGATCGTCACAGCGTCCTCATCAAAGCCCTGATAGGTGCCGCCCGGAATCGTAAGGGAAGCGTACCAGGGGCAATCCGCCAGAAGCTTCTCCATGTGCTCGTCGTCGATGGAGATCAGATAAACGCTCTTCGCGGTGGAAAGATCCGTAACCGCGGTGGTCGGAGCGCCGGCGCAGATGAAAGCCGCGTCGATCTTGCCGTCCTTAAGGCTCTCCGTGGAATCGCCGAAGGACTGATAGATCGGAGTGATGTCTTCCAGCGTCATGTCATAGGCGGCAAGCACATCGATTGTATTATAGTAGGTTCCCGATCCCACGTCGCCGACGCAGACGTTCTTGCCGGCAAGATCCGCCACCGAGGTAAGGGAGGGATCGCAGGTAACCATCTGTACGGTCTCCGCGTAAAGGGCCCCGAGTACGCGGAAATCGCTCATGGCGCCGGTCTCGGCAAAGGAATTCGTCCCGTTATAAGCGTAGGTCATGACGTCCGACTGGACCGTCGCGAGCTCAACCGTCTTGTTGAGGACGATATCGCTGATGTTGGCCGCGGAACCGCCGGAGGAGACGACATTGATCTTGACGCCCGTATTCTGGCCGATGAAGTTGGCGAGAACGCCGCCGAACGCGTAATAGGTGCCGGACTCGCCGCCGGTTCCCATCGTGAGATTCGCGGAAACCTCTCCCGCCCCGCCGGACGCCGCGGTGCCTGCCGCCGCGGAAGAAGCGCTTTCCGCCGTCGGAGCCGCTCCGGATTCCGCGGAGCCTCCGCAGGCCGTAAGCAGTCCCAGGGACATCACGCCTGCCATGACAAGACCGATGGATTTCAATACGTTCTTTTTCATTAATAATACCTCCTTTTTGGCGGGGTGAACCTGTTCCCGCCGTTTTTTAATTCGAAAATCGAATTAATTTTACAACTTTTTGGAATAATATGCAAGCCTGTAAATGAAAATTCTGCTTGTCCGATCGGTTCCCGGAAGGTATGATAGAATGCGCGGCTCTTCAGCAGCTGAATCCATCTGCGGGATCCCGCGATTCTAAAAAAAATTCGAAAAAAAATTTTTTCTTTGCGATAAAATCCCCTCCTTGCGCATTACCCTTATGAAAGGCAAAGAAAGGAGACAACTTCCATGATCCAGACCGTATTTAATCGTTACGAAAGAAAATTCCTCATGACCGATTCCGTTTACCAGGCCCTGCGCTTACGCCTCGCGCCCTATATGCAGGTTGACGACTACGGTCTCACAACGATATCCAATATCTATTACGACACGCCCGACCGCCACTTCCTGAACCGCTCCATCGAGAAGCCGGCCTACAAGGAAAAGCTCCGCCTGCGCAGCTACGGCGTGCCGGACATGGACAGCACCGTTTTCCTGGAGATCAAGAAAAAATATAAAGGCATCGTCAACAAGCGCCGGATCGCCCTTCCCCTGAGGGAAGCTTACGATTATATCGAAAAAGGCGACCGTCCGAATCTGCCGGACTGCCAGATCCTCCGCGAGTTCGACTACTTCCTCTCCCGCTGGCCGATGGAAAAAGGCGTTTACGTCGCCTACGACCGCATCGCGCTTTTCGGCAAAGAAGACCCCTCCTTCCGGGTGACCTTCGACACGAATATCCGCAGCCGTAAGAAGGGGATGGCCCTTGAAAACGGCGACATGGGAGAGCTTCTCCTGCCGGAAGGCTGGCATCTCATGGAGAGCAAGATCCTGGGCGCGACGCCCTTATGGTTTTCCCATATCCTCTCCGAGCTTGAGATCCGCCCCGTTTCCTTCTCCAAAGTCGGAAACATTCTCCTGAAAGACCGCGGAATGCTCTATCTTCCGTCCCTTCCCGGCTCTGAAAATGAAAAGCGCTCGCGCCGGATCGGGGCCTGAAGCCTTCCTCTCCAAAACATTTTCTGTCAATCAGCGCGGCGGCAGCGCCGCCGGCTCCTCCATAATGAATAACGAAAGGAAAATATCATGACTTCTCTTACCAGCATCTTCCTCACCGGTTCCTTCGACCTCATCTCCGTCCTCATCATGATGGCGGCCTCCCTGCTCATGGGCATCTCCATCGCCCTTCTCTTCCGGCATTTCCATCCGGAAAACGGGGATTACAATATTATCCTGGCCATCCTGCCCCTCATCGTCTCCCTGATCATCATGATCGTAAACGGCAACCTCGGGACCTCCGTCGCCATCCTCGGCGCCTTCGGCCTCATCCGCTTCCGCTCCGCTCCGGGCTCCGCTTCTGAGATCGGCTTCCTCTTCTACGCGATGGCCGTCGGCCTGGCAGCCGGCCTCGGTTTCCTGACCCTGGCCCTGCTCATCACCGTATTTGTCGGGCTCTTCATTTTCATTCTGAACAAGAGCAGCCTCAAAGTCAACAATTCCCCGGAGAGGCTCCTCCGGATCACGATCCCGGAAGACCTCAATTACCCGGAAGTTTTCGACGACCTCCTCGGCCGCTACACCCTCCGCTCGGAGCTGATCCAGGTCAAAACCACCGGCATGGGAACCATGTACGAGCTCTCCTACGCCGTCTATCTGAAGGATCCGAACGAATCCAAGGCCTTTATCGACGAGCTCCGCTGCCGAAACGGCAACCTCGGGATCATTCTTGGGTATTTGCAAAAAGATAGAAATACCTTATAATACTCCTTAAATACACAGTGCTGCCGCCAGAAAAGGCGGCAGCGCTTTAAGGAGGCCATTCTTGCTTATCTTTGCTTCGGTCGTCAGCGACCCTCTGGAAAAGAAAAGAAATCCAAATATCGACGAAGCTCTCTTTCCCCGCATTGCGGAGGGTGAGAGGGCCGCATTTTCCGAACTCTACCAAAAGACATCCGGTTCCGTCTACGCCTACGCCTTCTCCCTTCTCAAAAACCGGGAGGAGGCGGAAGATGTCATGCAGGACACCTTCTTAAAGCTCCGGGGCGCGGCCCACCTCTATAAGCCCATGGGCAAGCCCTTCGCTTTCATCCTGACGATCACCCGGAACCTCTGCCTCATGCAGCTCCGCAGCCGGCGGAAACAGGCGGACATCCCTGAAGAGGACTTTGAGAAAACCCTCGGCAGTTCCGAGATCGGCGACCAGGAAGACAAGCTTGTCTTGTCCGCCGCATTAAAGCTGCTCACCCAGGAGGAACTGGAAATCACCGTCCTGCACGCCGTCTCCGGAATGAAGCACCGGGAGATTGCCTCCCTGTTGGATCTCCCCCTTTCAACGGTTCTCTCAAAATACAACCGAAGCCTGAAAAAATTACGACGAGAATTGGAGGGAAAACTCTGATGGCTCTTACAAACGAATCAATAGAAAAGAAACTCGCCGATGAGCTCGCCTCCATGACGCCCGATGAAGAAGATCTGCTCTTTTGCCAGCCGGTTCTGAGAGCTTCCGGAACGGAGTGGTATCTCCCCCGGCAGAAGCAGAAGAAGACGCTCCGAAAATCCCTCTTCCTCGCGGCTCCCGCTCTCGCCGCCGCGTTCTTCCTGACCTTCGCGGCCTATTACGTGACTTTTGTCCGGACCGTTTCTACGGTCTACGTGGACGTCAATCCCAGCATCTGCCTCTCCCTGAACAGGAAGGACCAGGTAACAGGCGCGGTTTCCCTGAACGACGACGCGGCCACAGTCCTTGACGGGGTCACCCTTAAAGGAAAGGACGTCAGCTCCGCGGTTGACCTTTTGCTGGACCGGATGGTGGAAGACGGCTACCTGACCGAGGAGAATGACCTGGTTCTCATTTCCGTGGAAAATGAAAACACGAGCGCCGGCGAAAACCTCCGTGACAGCCTTACCGAATCCGCTTACGAAAAACTCGCCGGCTCGCTGGGCGGCGGCCGGGTGCTGGGACAGGAGTTCCATATGGACGACTCCCTCAAAGAACGCTCCAGGGAGCTGGGCATATCCCCCGGCAAGGCCAGGTTGATCGACAGGATGGCCGAAGAAGAGCAGGACTGGCCCAGAGAAAAACTGGCCGGCTGCAGCCTGGCCGAACTCTCCGAGCTCATGGACGAGCAGGGAAAGAATCTGGGCGATTATGCGGACAAAGCCGCGGGAAGGTGGACGGCAGACAGGGAAAAGCAGACGATGGAAAGCGCGCCGGAAGGCGGATTTTCCCAGGGAACTCCCCAGGGACAGGCCCCGGAAGGCGGGCTTCCACAGGACGCGCTTCAGGGACAGGCCCCGGAAGACGGGCCGCCCCAGGAGGCGCCTCAGGGACAGGCCCCGGAAGGCGGGCTTCCACAGGACGCGCTTCAGGGACAGGCCCCGGAAGGCGGGCTTCCACAGGACGCGCTTCAGGGACAGGCCCCGGAGAACGGAGCGCCCCCGCAGCTCAGCCTGCCGCAGGGCCGGCCCCCGAAAGAGGGGCCTGAAGTCCCCGCATTATCGAACGACCGGGAAGCTCACCCTTCGGAAACCCAGGTCTAGAAAGGATATCCTATGAAAAAACGACAAGTATACGCCATGCTCTATAAAAAAACGCCCCTCAGGGCTTTGGCCCTCGCTTTCTCCCTCCTGGCTGCCTGCCTGCTCAGCTCCTGTGGAAGCCCTTCGGCCTCAGAGGATCCGGCTAAAACGGCGGACGAGTCGGCCGCCGGCGGATCGGCAGCCGCAGAAAGCCCGGCCGCAAGCAGCCAGGCAGACGCGCAAAAAACCGCCTTCAGCCCGCTGAACATCCGCTTTCTCAAAGTCGGCAAAGCCGACGCCATGATCCTCACCTCGGGAAATGAAACCCTGGTGCTCGACGCCGGGGAGGAGGACGACGGGGCAGAACTGCTTTCCGTGCTCTCCGAGCTTTCCGTCAGCCGGGTAGACTATCTCATCATCACCCACTTCGACAAAGATCACGTCGGCGGGGCGGACACTCTTCTTGAAAACTTCGAAGTAGGGACCGTCTACCTGCCCGATTATGAGGGCGAGGGAACGGATTATAACGAATTCATCTACGCCATGGAAAAGGCCGGCATTTCTCCGATCCGCCTGACTGCCTCCGTCAGCTTCCCCTTCGGCGACGCTCAGGTCAGCATCGATCCGCCTGCCTCCTATGAGGTACCGGAAGGGGAAACCGAGTATGACAACAATTTCTCGCTCATCACGACCATCGTCCACGGGGAAAACCGCATGGTTTTCATGGGAGACGCCGAGAAGGCGGAGATCCGGGACTGGCTTCTTGGCGCTTCAGCCGAAAAATGCGCGCTGCTCAAGTTCCCCCATCACGGGTCCTACAACAAGGCGCTTTCCGAGCTGCTTAAAACGCTTTCTCCCGCTTACGCCGTGATCTGCGATTCCGATAAGAATCCCGCGGACGACAAGGCCCTGGAACTCCTGGCCGCCTGCGGCGTACAGGTTTTCGAGACCAAAGACGGCGACGTCCTGGCCTCTTCTGACGGAAAGACAATCTCTATCGTTCAGTGATTCCTCTTTGAAAAAGGCCCGGAACGGCGAAACTGCCGTTCCGGGCCTTTTTCGGCTCTACTCTTCAAAGAGTCCCTGCATATAGATGATCCGCAGGCTGAGCTGCTTTGTTTCATCTGTCTCTGAACTGTAAAATGCAGCTGTATCCCCCTTAAGCTCCGTGAGGATCCCCCTGCCCAGATACCTGTGGGTGACGATCATTCCCTTCGCAAGACCGTCCTTAAAGCGCCGGTAGCCTTCTTCGTCAAAGGAAGAAAGAGCCCCTCCCCCATATCCGCGGTTTTGATTTCCCGAAGGCCTATAAGGCGGGGCCTGCCTTTGATTTCCCGGCATTCGGAAAAATTCATCCGCGAAATCGGAGTCCCCCGGCAGGCGGAACACCGTCAGGTGATTCTTCGCCCGGGTGACGCCCACGTAGAAAAGCCGCCGCTCCTCCTCATAGTCCTTCCATGCCTCCGAGGCCGCCTCGCCCTTTCGGGGCCGGTCCAGGCTGCCCGGCAGCTTGTCCGGAAAGATCCCGTCCGTCACATCCATGAGATAGACCGAATCGTATTCCAGGCCCTTGCTGCCGTGAATCGTCGAGAGGATCCATTTGCATTCCGGGTCATCTTCCTTCTCCCGGATAAGCGCGGAAAGCCGGGACAGGTGCTCCAGGTATTCCTCCGGGTTTTTCGTCCCCTCGCCTAAAACCTGCAGGATATAGAGTTTATTTTCCCCGATCCCCGATCTTTTGAGGTAGTCCCGGTAGCCCATGAGGTCGCAGACCCGCCGGATGGCGGCGTCCCCGGCGTCCGTCCGGAGCTTTTGGAGATGCGCCCGGATATTCTTTATGCTCTTCGCGGTCCCGTCCGCTAGATTGCCGTTGGCCAGCGCCGCGTCCAGCAAGGGAACCCCCAGCCTTTTGGCCAGCTCCGCCGCCCTTCTCGCGTTCTCCTTGGAGAGGTAGAGGGACAGCTTATAGTAAATCCTCAGGAAAAGCTCTTCGTCCTCCGGATGGAGGGAAAAGCGGAGGATATCCGAGATGTCCCGCACCACCCGGTTGGAGAAAAAGCTCAGATCCCCGCTGCGGATCCGATAGGGAACCCCCTCCTTCTCCAGCAGGTCCACCAGGGGAAGGACGCTTTCATTGTCCCGGTAAAGCACCGCGGTCGTCTCACGGCAGTCGGCCGCGGCCTTGAGCAGGTAGCGGTATTGGCCCTTGCGGCTCTTCAGCATCACCTTGCGGACCGAAAAAACCGCTCCCCGGACTGCTTTCATATGCTTCTCATGCCTCAACAGGTTCCCGGCCGCAAAACGATCCGCCATGGAGACGATATTCGCGTCCGAGCGGAAGTTTTGCTCCATGAGAAGGACCCTGGCGCCTGGATGGTCTTTCTCGAAGCGAAGGAGGGCGTCCGGGCAGGCGGCTCGGAAGCCGTAAATGCTCTGATCCTCATCGCCTACCATAAAGAGATTGGCCTTTGGGCCGGCCAGGAGGGAGATGATCGCGTGCTGGATCCTGGAGGTATCCTGGGCCTCGTCCACACAGATGTAGGGATATTGCTCCCGGAAATAAGACAGGATCTCCGGATCGGTCCGTAAAATGTTCCGGGCGTAAACCATCTGGTCGTCATAGTCCATGAGGCCTTGCTGCCGGAGCCTATCCTTATAGGCAAGGAAGATTTCCGAGATCCGGTATTCCGCCTCCGCGTCCAGGGCCCGGATCTCCTCCTCCTTCAGCATCTGGTTTTTGATGTAGGTGATCTGCGTCCGGATGCTTTTCAGATCGCTCTCCATCGGATAGTCCTGCATGACCTCCTGATAGATCTCCGAGAGCAGGGCGTTTATCTGCCCTTCATTTTCAAGAAGCGCAAAAGGCCTGCGGCCCTTCTGCCTGCCCGAATAGTGAATGATCCTGGCGCAGATCCCGTTGATCGTCCGGAATTCCAGCCTGTCCGCGGCGTCCCCGCCGAAGAGCCCCGCAAAGCGCCTCTTCATATCCCGGGTCGCCGCCGTGGTATAGGTCACGGTCAAGATCCGCTCCGGCGGAATCTTCCGGACATAGACCAGCCAGCCCAGTCTCGTCACCAGCACCGTCGTCTTGCCGCTCCCGGGCACCGCCAGGAGAAGGACCGGCCCCTCCGAGGCCCTGACCGCCGCGATCTGCTGCTCTGTAAAGCCCGCCGCGTATTTTTTTAAAAATTCTTTTTCTTTCATATTCCCATCCCCAAATAATCGGGAGAAACATTTGACTTTATCTTCCTGAAAAGGTATATTGATGATATTGCCCGGCCGCTATGTCCGCACAGTCGGCTGCGCTTGCGCAGTGCCGACTGTGCGGACATAAGCGGCGCTAACAAAAAACGAATGCTTGCGGCGCGAAGCGACGCGTCAAAGCATGAGTTTTTTGTTAGGATTGCGT
Organism: Lachnospiraceae bacterium; assembly: GCA_024695465.1. Taxonomy (GTDB): domain Bacteria; phylum Bacillota; class Clostridia; order Lachnospirales; family Lachnospiraceae; genus Chordicoccus. Next base: position 16,258 of record JAILID010000025.1, read on the forward strand.
GAGCGCGAAGCGCGGAGCAATCCGCCGGGCAATATCATCAGGCCCGGCCGCTATGTCCGCGCGGACGGCTGCGCCCACGCGAAGCAACGCTTTTTTCCCCCCTCACGGAGGTTTCCATGAATAACAAAAACAACGATACCCTGAAAATCACCAGCGGCGCAATGATCCTGGCTATCTTTGCCATCCTCCTCCTCATCAACCGCCAGACCGGGGCTCTCTTCGAAGAGCTCTTCATCTATCTCCTCCCGATCCCCATGGTCATCTACTCCGCCCGCTTCGGCTTCAAAAGCGGCCTTTCCGTGCTGGCCGGCACCATCCTCTTCTCCTTCATCTTCGGCACCTTCACGACCATCTTCTACTCGGTAAGCGCTTCCCTTCTGGGCCTTATCCTCGGCGCCCGGATCTATTCAAAACGCGACATGACCCGTACGCTTCTGCTGGTCATGGCGCTTTCCGCGATTTTTACCGTCCTCAGCACAGTCGTTCTGGCCTCCTTCTTCGGCTACAACGTCGATCTTGAGATTTCGGAAATGAAAACCATGCTGGACTCCGCCATGAACATGGCCGGCAGCAGTGAGGCTGCCGGGCTCTTCTCCCTCAGCTTCCTGAAACAGATCTTCATCATCTCGATGGCCATAAACGGGCTCCTGGAAGGCTTTATCGTCTACCACCTCAGCCTCCTCATTCTGAAGCGGCTCGGCGTGAAGACGGAAAAAGCCGTCTCCATCCGCAAGCTCACGCCGCCGGCCTGGACCGGCTTTTTGGCGCTGGCTGCCTACTTCTACGGCAGCTATACCTTCGCCCTGCCGGCGGACAATCCCCTGATCAGCGGCGCAAGGCAGATGCTGTGGGTATGCAGCATCTTTTTCCTCATGTTTTTCGGACTGCTTTCCGTAATCGATTTTATTGAGGAGCACATCTCCCGCAAAAAAGGAATCATTGCCCTCCTGACTGTCCTCAGCTTTTTTCTTCTCTCCCAGCTGCTTCCCCTCGTTGGCTTTGCCCGCATCGCCTTCCGGGGAACAAAGCTCCCCGGTCAGGATCGGGCGCTATAATAACAAGCACCAACACAATAAGGAGGTATCAACATGATTGAATTCGGTATGCGCTGTCACGATCTCTGCCCCAAAGGGCCCCTTCTTGAAGTCCTTGACAAGGTACAGGAAGCCAATCTCACCCATATCCAGCTCGCCTTCGGAAAGTCCGTCTCCGATTATGACTTTCAGACAGGGCATTACAGCGCCGGCTTCGGCCATTACCTGCGGAAGGAACTCGAAGCCCGGAATATCCACGTAGCGGTTCTCGGCTGCTACATCAACCCCGCGAATCCGGATGAAGATGCCCGGAAGGCCGCTGTCGCCCGCTTTATCGAGCACTTAAAATATGCCAAAAGGATGGGCGCCGACATGGTGGGAACCGAAACCGGACGCTTTTCAAAGGACTTCAAGGTGACTCCCCTGACCAGGACAGAAGAATGCTACCAGACGGTCTTAAAAAGCTTCCGGGAGATCGTTCACGCCGCGGAACAGCTCGGAATGACAGTCGGAATCGAAGGGGTATTCGACCACACCATTCATTCGCCCGCCCTGATGGACCGGCTCCTTCATGACCTTGATTCCGAAGCGGTGGAGGTTATTTTCGACGCGGTCAATCTGATGGTGCCGGAAGTGGAGTTCGATCCGGCCGGCCAGGAGGCGATCTTAAGCGAAGCCTTTTCCCTCTACGGTGACCGAATCTCCGTCCTTCACCTGAAGGATTTCGTGTTCGACGGCGCCAAGCAGCTTTACCGCCACCCCGGGGAAGGACACTTCTCCTACGCCCCGCTCATGCGCTTTATAAAAGAGAAAAAGCCCCATATTATAGGACTTCTGGAAAATTCCTCTCCGGACCGCTACGCCGGCGATAGAGCTTTCTTAAAGGAACAGTTTGAAAAGGCCTGACCCCCTTACCGTTCCGCTTGCCGCAGTCTGAAAAAGGCGCTTTGACGGCCGCGCTTTTCGCCGCGTCAAAGCGCCCTTTTTTCTTATCCCTCAAACCGGACCTTCATGTAGCCCTTGATGATCTCAACGCACTTTTCGACTCCCAGTCGGGAGACGTCCAGACAGAGATCGAAGTGATGGGCGTCCGACCATTTCCGTCCGGTAAAATGCTCGTAGTAGACTTCCCTCTCATGGTTTACCTTGTCTACATAGCGATCCAGCTCCTTTGGCGACAGGCTCATCCGCTTTTCGGCCTGCGAGAGCCTGTAGCTCTTGGGGGCGTGAATGAAGACCCGGACCACGTTGTCCCGCCCTTCCAGGATAAAATCCGCGCAGCGGCCGACGACAATACAGGATTCCCTGTCCGCCAGCTGCTTGATAATCTTGGCCTGATAGCTGAAGAGATTCTCAGGGGATGTAAAATCGCGTTTGTCCGGGCTTATCAGCTCACCGGTATAGATATTTCTGGTGAGCCTGGACATGGCCTTGGCCTTCACCTTCTCCTCCGTCATGTTAAAGAGCCCCTCATTGATGCCGGACTCCTCCGCGGCCATCTTGATAATATCCTTATCGTAATACTCGATCCCCAGCTCCTTCGCCAGGCGCTCGCCGACGGCCCTGCCGCCGCTCCCGTATTCCCGGCTGATCGTAATCACTATATTCCCATTCATTTCCGGCTCCTTTCCTCAGTGGCCCTGCCTTCCGAAGCGTTTCCAAAACCCCGGGATCATTCTCCCAAATAAGCCTTGCGGATGGAATCGTCATGGAGCAGATCATCCGCCGCGCCTTCCATCGTGATTTTCCCGGTCTCCAAAACATAGGCCCGATCCGCGATCGTAAGCGCCTTCCTGGCATTCTGTTCAACCAGAAGAACGGTTTTTCCGGCCTTTGAAACCTTCTCGATGATGCTGAATATCTCGTTTACGTAGATCGGAGAAAGACCCATGGAAGGTTCGTCCATCAGGATGATCCTGGGATCCGACATCAGCGCCCTTCCCATCGCCAGCATCTGCTGTTCCCCGCCGGAAAGCGTTCCCGCCAGCTGCCTCTCCCTCTCCTTAAGCCTTGGAAAATGTTCGTAGACTTCCTTCAGGATCGAATCTCTTTTCCCTGCCTCCTTCACCGTATAGGCTCCCAGCAGAAGATTCTGGTAAACGGTCATATCCGGGAAGACATGCCTGCCCTCCGGAACATGCGCCATTCCCATGGAGACGATCTTATGGGCCGGCACCTTTGTGATATCCTTCCCCATAAACTCGATTCTGCCTGCGGCTGATGGGATCAGCCCGGTTACCGTGTGGAGCGTCGTCGTCTTGCCCGCTCCGTTCGCCCCGATCAGGGCGATGATCTCCCCCTCGTTTACTTCAAATGAAACGCCTCTCAGCGCCGGTATCACACCGTAATTGACCGAAAGCTCCGTTACCTTGAGCAATGCCATCGCAATATCCTCCTTACTCGCCAAGATAGGCCTTGATGACCTCCGGATTGGCAAGCACTTTCTTCGTCTCGCCCTGCGTCAGGATCCGCCCGAAATTCAGGACCGTCAGCTTCTCGCAGATACCGGAAACCAGCTTCATGTCGTGCTCGATGAGCAGGATCGTCATGCCGAAGCTGTCCCGGATGTAATGGATCGTATCCATCAGCTCCTGCGTCTCGTTCGGATTCATGCCGGCCGCCGGCTCATCCAAAAGCAGAAGCCTGGGATTGGTCGCCATGGCCCTCGCGATCTCCAGCTTGCGCTGCCGGCCGTAAGGAAGATTGGACGCCAGCGTGCTGTCCGCCTCCTTGTCCAGCCCGAATACGGATAGGAGCTCATAGGCCCTCTCATTCATCTTCTTTTCCGTCTCGTAATAGGCCGGAAGGCGAAGGATCGACGCGGCCGGCGGGCAGCGGTAGATATTATGGAGGCCGACCTTGACGTTGTCCAGAACGCTCATCTGCTTGAAGAGCCGGATATTCTGGAAGGTCCGGGCGATCCCGGCCTTATTGATCTCGATGGGCTTCTTCCCCGTGATATCCCTGCCGTCAAGCCGGATGATCCCTTCGTTCGGCTTGTATACTCCGGTCAGCAGGTTGAAAACCGTCGTCTTGCCCGCCCCGTTCGGCCCGATCAGGCCGTAGAGATCGCCCTGTTCGATGGAGAGGTTAAACTCATCGACGGCACGGAGACCGCCGAAGGAGATGGAAAGGTTGTTGATTTCCAAAAGCGCCATTTCATTTTCCTCCCTTTCCCGCAGATTTTTTGAACTTGAACAGGAAGCGGTTCAGCTTATGCTTTTCCATAAAGGCTCTGGAAGCCGGACTCCAGTTGACAATCATCATGACGATCAGGATGATCGAATAGAGCAGCATGCGGAAGCTGGCAATCGGCCTTAAAAGCTCCGGAATAAGGGTGAGCACCACCGCCGCGATGATGGCTCCCCGGCTGGATCCGATCCCGCCGAGCACCACGAAGACGAGGAACATAATCGACATATTGTAGCCGAAGCGGGCCGAAGTCGCCGCCAGCGAGCTTAAGTTATGGGCGTAAAGCGCCCCCGCGAAGCCCGCTATGACCGCGGAAACCGTAAAAGCCATCAGCTTATACTTCGTGATATTGATGCCCACCGACTCCGCCGCGATGTGATTGTCGCGGACCGACATGATGGCCCTCCCCTGCCGGGAATGGATCAGATTCAGGATCACGAAAAGGGAAAGCAGAAGGATCAGGATCCCGATCAGAAAGGTTGAATTTCTGGGCGTCCCCGTAATTCCCTGGGGCCCGTTGATCAGCATCTCCCCGTTCAGCGCATCCATGCCCATATCGTTGGCGCTGGACAGTGAGAAATGAAAACCATTCGCGTCCCTCCCCACGTAGAGAGAATTCATGACGTTCTTAATGATCTCCCCAAAAGCCAGGGTTACGATGGCGAGATAATCCCCGTTCAGGCGAAAGACCGGGATCCCGATGAGGAAACCGAATACGCCGGCGATCAGGCCGCCTATAAGGATCGCGATGACAAAACGAAGCATGGAGGGCATGCCGTCGCCCACGCATTTGGTAAAGAAAGCGCTGGCAAAAGCTCCGAGGCACATAAAGCCCGCATGGCCGATTGAGAGCTCTCCCAGGATACCGACAACCAGGTTCAGCGAAACCGCCATGATCGAATAGACGCACAAGGGAACCAAAAGCCCGCCGATCTGGCTGGAAAGGATCCCAAGCGCCTGCAATATGGAAATGACAGCAAAAGCCCCGATGACCATCCCGTAAGTAATAAAATCATTCCGCGAGGTCTGATCCATCTGTGAAAGAATCTTTTTCATAGCTTTCCTCCTCTCAGACCTTTTCCTGAATCACTTTGCCGAAGAGACCTGTCGGCTTGACAAGAAGCACTACGATGAGAACCGCGAACACGATCGCATCGGAAAGCTGGGTTGAGATATAAGCCCGCGACAGGATCTCGATCACGCCCAGAAGAAGTCCGCCGACCATGGCGCCCGGAACCGACCCGATTCCTCCGAATACCGCCGCGACAAAGGCCTTGATGCCCGGCATGGCGCCGGTCGTAGGGCTCAGGGCCGGATAGGCCGAACACAGAAGGACGCCGGCGACCGCGGCCATGGCGGAGCCGATGGCAAAGGTCAGGGTGATCGTGTTGTTGACGGAGATTCCCATGAGGGAGGCCGCGGCCCGGTCCTGGGCGCAGGCGAGCATCGCCTGTCCGGGCCTGGTCTTATTGATGAATATCTGAAGAACCGATACCAGAATCACGCTTGTCAGAATGCTGACGATCGTGGTTCCGGGAATCAGGAAGGGGCCGACCGAAAGAGTCTGCAGGGGGACGACAGAAGAAAACATCTTGGTATCGCTCCCGAAAATCAGCATGGCCCCGTTCTGAAGAAAATAGGAAACGCCGATGGCGGTTATCAGTACCGCAAGAGGAGACCCCGCGTTCCTTAAGGGACGATAGGCAATCTTCTCGATGGCAATCCCCAGAAGAGTGCAGCAGACAATGGCCGCCAGAATCCCGACCGGCGTCGGAAGTCCCATTGTGCTGATAATCGTGTAGGCCGCGAAGGCTCCGACCATAATGACGTCGCCGTGCGCGAAATTCAGCATTTTCGCGATACCGTAAACCATGGTATAACCGATCGCGATGATCGCGTATATGCTTCCCAGACTGAGTCCGTTAATAAGATTGGTTATAAAGCTGACCACGTGCTCTCCTCCTCTTCCCTCTTAAACTGATGATACGCGCCGCTTTGCGTCATAAACGCCCGCTTTTTGCGTTATTCCATAGTATAGCATTGCGAAATGACCTCGTAAAGAAAAAAATTCCAACTAAGAAAAGAGGGTGCAAAGCACCCTCCTGCAAACGATCGGTATCACCCTTCAATGGAAACGTACGCGCCGTCCTTGATCATAACCGCTTTGGGCTCCTTATCCGGCTCGCCGGAGGCAGCCCAGGTAATTGTCCCGGTCAGGCCGTCTACCTCGATCTGTGTAATGGCAGTCTTCAGGGCTTCGCAGATATCCGAAACAGAGGCTTCCGGCGTAAGATCTGCCTTCTCGATGGCCAGTTTCAGGGCGTAAATGCCGTCATACTGATCCGCTCCGAACTGATTGGGGGTCTTCTCGTAGGCGCTGCGGAAATTCTCGACAAAGTTGACGGTAAGCTCGTCCTCCGCGTCGGCCGCGAAAGGCGTAAGCAGCATCAGGCCCTCGGCGAGCGAAGTGTCGAAGCCCTCGATATCGAGGATGCCGTCCATGCCGTCACAGCCGAAGAAATCCGGCGTGAAGCCCATGTTGGCGGCCTGCTGCAGGATAACCGAAGCCTCCTGATAGTAGATCGGCATGAAAACGTAGGTGCAGCCCGCGCTTTTCAGCTTATTGAGCTGGGCCGTAAAATCCGTGTTGTTATCGGCCGTAAAGGACTCCACATCCGCAATGTCAAGTCCCAGCGCGGCTCCCTTGGACTCGAAGTTGGCCTCGATGCCGGCGGAATATTCCGTGGAACTGTCGTAGAGGGTGCCGATCACCGCATCCGGGAAATGCTCCGCAAAGTACTCGGCGGACTTGGTTCCCTGCTGGGGATCGTTGAAGCAGACCGCAAAGGCGTTGGCTTCCTCGATGCAGGCCTTGGAAGATCCGGAGGGGGTAAGCTGGAACATATTGTCCTCCGCCGTAAGCGCTTCAACCGCCGTAGACGGAGTCGATGTGACGGCGCCGGCCAGGATCTGCATGCCCCAGTCCTTCAGGGTATTGTAAGCGTTCATGGCCTTCTCGGCGTCATGCTCATCATCCTCGGCCCTGTACTCGATCTGATAACCGTTGATGCCGCCGGCGGCGTTGATTTCGTCGACCGCGATCTGCCCCGCGTTCTTGACATCCGTTCCGTAGATAGCCACCGGTCCGGTCAAAGGACCGATCATGCCGATCTTCCAGGTAAGCTCCTCTGAGCCTTCTCCGCCGCCTGTCTGTGTGCTGCCTGTTGACGAACCGCCGCAGCCGGCAAGCGCCCCTGCCGCCATGCAGCCGGCAAGCAGAAGGCCTGTCCATTTTTTCATTTTCATAATGCTATCCTCCCTTTTGCGCTTTAATGCGCTGAAATATATGGTCAATAGATAAATGAAATATTACTACAGATATCTCTTCCTGTCAAATATTTTCAAAAGGCGGCAAAGCTTCCCTTTGCCGCCCTCTCACTCATCTCTTGATCGTTTCATGGGGTTCTATATAGCTGACGAAGACATTTCCGCCCGCCGAAAAAGCGGCCCGGCTGTCGTTCAGTCCCATATAGTAATGGCTCCCGTCCGCATAATTGTAAAGCAGGGTATTATAGGCGTCGTATCCGACGATCAGCGCGTCGGTTCCGCCGGGCAGCAGCGCGCGCACCGCCCTTCCGCAGGAAAGCTCATAGAGCACCTGATCCAGTGTGCATCCGCTGAGATCAAGGACCTTAAAGCCCTCCGGGAGCCCTGCGGCAAGTTCGTCCGCGGCAATCTTTCCGGAGAAGAACGCCTCCGGTATATCCTCATTGGCGAGCTCGACTTTCGTTTTCAGATTCGCCCTCTCATAGATATAACGTCCCTCCCGATCCATCACGGTCCCGTAATTCTCATCCGCCAGGCGCACGGCCTCCGAGACGTCGGGCAGGATCGCAAGAAGTTTCCCCTTCCCATAAGCGTAATAACAGGGTTTTTCTTCCATCAGGACATATTGCGGCGAGAAATGAATACCGCCGTCAACCGAACGCATCCGAAAACTTCCCACCAGCGGCGAAAGGCTCCGCTTGCCGGAGGGCAGCGCCAGCGTAACCAGGGTTCCGGTCCTTATGTCGCTGCTAAGGGAAACAGAAACCTGCGAATTGGCCGACTTCCGGTTGTTCATAATGTTATCGTTCGGCGCGGCAGCATACAGGCCGTTTTCTTTGACGGCGCGGAAGATCTCAACCAGCCCTTCCTTGAGTTCCGTGCCGATGATCCACATCCCTTCCGGAGCGTAGGTTTTCACCGCTTCTCCCCCGAAAGTCTCGATCCTGAGTTCCTTCATCGCGAACAGTTTCCCCCCGGCCGGATAGGTATAGATATCCGCCGCGTCCGCTATTCCGTAGATAAAGTCCTCATTGATGAAGCCAACAGCCCGGAGAAACCGGCCGCTCTCCGCCGTGATCTCCCTTGTGCTCCCGTTCTCAAGGTACATGATGGTCAGCTTATCTATCGCATACCGGTCGCTGGAATCCGACCAGGCGATCATCGCGTTTTCCTGGGAGGCCGCAAAACAGTTCGGATCGATACCGCTTAAAATGGTTTCCAGGTTCTCCGTCTTGGGATCCGCCTTCAGGACAGTTCCGTTTATGTATACGAAAGCCCGTCCGTCTTCCGCGATATAGAGCAGCTCATCCGTGTCTTCCTTCAGTTCCGCGAAGCCGACCCTGCTCCCGATAAAGAAGCGCTCCTCGACGAAACGCCCATCCGGCACATACTGCATGATGGAGACGCCGCAGAGACCTTCATTTTTTCCTCTGTTCATATAACCGACCACGGAAAAATCAACGACGCCCTCATTCGAGACCCTCTGGATCCGAATCTCATAATCCCGGTGGTCCTCCCGCTCGTCCGGAATGCTGCCGAGCTGATGGAACCCGAAAATCTCAGAGAGCGTACCCTCATTTTCATTATAGGACCACAGTTCCCCGTCGGCGATGAATACCGTTATATTGCCGTCGTCGCTTACAAGATACTCCACCTCTCTTTCAGAGGCCCCCAGGCAGATGCCCTCCGCCGTAACAGACCCTGCCTTTCCGTCGAATACCTCGTTCATCTTCCTCTCGAAATTCAGGAGCATGACGCGGTTGTTCCCATAACGCAGCCGGTAGTATTCCGATACATTGTAATAATGCTCCTGATCGTCGATCTCTGCGGATATCAGGTATTCATTTATGATCGTACAGGCCGCGGGACTGATCTCCCGGATCGTCGGGACCGCTTCCCTCACCAGAACCGGAGCCAGGTTTCCAAAGGTCACCTGGGAATAGGTCGAGTGAATATCCACCTCGGCCAGGGAGGTTCCATTCACCTGGGTATCGGTTTCCAGGTAATTACCCAATTCCATTCCGTAGGATTTATCGATGCAGGTCCGGTAGAAGCTGTCGACAAAGGTCAGATAGCGGTCCGTCAGAAGCTCCTCCCGCATGATGAGCCTCGTATAGTAATGGACGGATCCGCTTCCCGTCTCCACGTGAAACGCGATCGGATACTCCCGGTTCATCCGAATCGGCTGTTCAAGAGAGAACCGGGCGATCTGATAATCCCCGTCCTCCCGGAAATTGCTGATCTTACGGGCTTCTATGGTCTCTCCCGTATCCGGGGCGGAGACGCTGAAAGCGACCGAACGGATCGTATTGCCGTTGGGCTTGACGCAGAGGACCAGCTCCCTGTCCGTCGTCAGAGGAACAAGGGCGTCCCTTAAGCGCATCTCCTCCATCTCTTCTTTATAGCCGTACATCAAACCGGTACGGCAGCCGTCAACTTCCATACACAACACAGGAAGCGTCGAATCCAAAAGATCCGACGCACTGTCTGTTACCTGCGCATTCATAAACCTGCCGAAAAAGAGTACCCCCGCGATAAAAACCGCGAGGAGTACCAATATATTAATGATTCTGTTTCTCACTGTACCTGTGGGCTTCCTCCAACATCATGTCCTTGACCTTCATCAGGCGGATCTGTGTGCTTCTCTCGTTCTCGTCAAGTTTCATTGTGATGTATTTTATTCCCGCCTGCGTATCCGGAATGATCACGTGTTCCAGGGCGTTAACTCTCCGCCGGGTCTTTTCGATCTCCGAAGCCATGAGCTGGCAGGATTTCTCAACTTCCGCCAGCCTGAGCATCTCCGGAAGAATATCCGCCAGCGATTTCACCGCGCCGTCAAGATCGCTCGAAGTGAAGGCGAAACCATAGGAATAAATATCATTCGGATCAGGAGTCCTGGTGCTGTATTTATAAACCGGAATATCGACGCTCATGACGTTTTTGACATCCTCCGCAAGAGTGACCTCCTGTTTCGGAGCCATCAACGCCGCATGCAGGACCTCTTCCGGCATACCGGCCCTTGCAACCACAAAATTCGTGTTCGCGCTTCGTATTCCGGCCTCCACCCGCTTGCGGAGCTCCATATTCTCACGGACAAGCTCCAGGAATTCCCGCATCAGTTCATCCCGCTTATCTTTCAAGAGGCGGTGCCCCTTAATGGCGGTGACCAGTTTTTTCTTGAGCCTGGTCAGCTCCATCCGGGTAGGATTGACCTGTGTAGCTGCCATTACGCGCTCCTTTCAAAAAATGAAAACCGTATCACTTCTCATAATACCTGTCAAGCATCTGGTCATTAATACGTTTCAGCTCGGAGCGCGGCAGGATGCGAAGGAGATCCCAGCCGATCTCAAGAGTCTCCTCGATCGTCCGGTCAGTGAAGTTACCCTGATTGATATACTTCATCTCAAATTCATCCGCAAACTTCGCGTAGATAAGATCGGTCTCGGACAGGGCCGCCTCGCCCAGGATGACCATAAGCTCCTTCGCGTCCTTACCCCTCGAATAGGCGGCAAAGAGCTGGTTCATGGTAGCCGCGTGATCCTCGCGGGTCTTGCCCTTGCCGATACCCTTGTCCTTAAGACGGGAGAGGGACGGAAGAACGTCGATCGGGGGCGTAAGGCCCTTCCTGTAAAGCTCGCGGGAAAGGATGATCTGGCCCTCCGTGATATAACCGGTAAGGTCGGGAATCGGGTGGGTGATGTCATCCTCCGGCATGGAGAGGATCGGGATCATCGTGATGGAACCCTTCTTTCCCCGCTGCCGTCCGGCTCTTTCATACATCTGGGCAAGGTCGGTATACATGTAGCCCGGGTAGCCCCGGCGGCCGGGAACTTCCTTGCGGGCCGCGGAGATCTCGCGGAGCGCATCCGCGTAGTTCGTGATATCCGTCAGAATGACAAGCACGTGCATGTCCTTCTCGAAGGCAAGATACTCGGCAGCCGTCAGCGCCATACGGGGCGTTGAAATACGCTCGACTGCGGGATCGTTGGCCAGGTTGATGAAGAGAACGGTGCGGTCGATCGCGCCGGTCTCCCGGAAGGACTGGATGAAGAAGTTGGATTCCTCAAACGTGATGCCCATGGCGGCGAAGACGACTGCGAACGGCTCGTCCGAGCCGATAACCTTCGCCTGGCGGGCAATCTGGGCTGCCAGATTGGCGTGCGGCAGACCGGAAGCCGAGAAAATCGGCAGCTTCTGTCCCCTGACCAGCGTATTCAGTCCGTCGATGGCGGATACGCCCGTCTGGATGAACTCCGAAGGATAAGCCCGGGCCGCCGGATTCATGGGAAGACCGTTGATATCGCGTCTCTCCTCCGGAAGGATCTCCGGTCCGTTATCGATCGTTTTGCCCATGCCGTTAAAGACCCGGCCGAGCATGTCCCCGGAAACGCCCAGCTCCAGGGAGTGACCCAGGAAGCGGACCTTGCTGTTGCTCAGATTGATGCCGGTCGAAGCCTCGTAGAGCTGGACCAGCGCGTTGGAGCCGTTGATCTCGAGGACCTTGCAGCGGCGGGTCTCGCCGTTGGCAAGCTCGATCTCCCCGAGTTCATCATACTTGACGTTTTCTACGCTCTTTACGAGCATCAAAGGTCCGGCGACCTCCTGTATCGTGCGATATTCTCTGGGCATTTACCGGTCCTCCTTTCCGATCAGGCCGGCGATCTCAACCGCAAGCTCGTCGCCGATCTTCTTGTACTCCTGGTCTACATCGGTCTCCGGCGTGTACTTATAGCGGCCGATACGCTCGCGGACCTCCATCTTGATAAGGTCTCCGATCTTTGCCCCCTGGGCCAGCGCCTTGCTGCCCTGCTCGTAAAAACCGTAAACCAGTTTCATCATATTATACTGCTTCTTGAGCGACGTATAGGTATCGATCTCATCGAAAGAATTCTGATGCAGGAAATCCTCGCGGATCGAACGGGCCGCTTCCATCTTGAGTCGGTCAGAGGGCGAAAGCGCGTCCATACCGACCATCTTGACGATCTCGTTCAGCGAAGCCTCGTCCTGCAGAAGGCTCATCAGCTTCTGGCGGGTAGCCATCCAGTCCGGAGCCACATTCTCGTCAAACCAGGGACCCATCGTGTCCAGATAAAGGCTGTAGGAAGTCAGCCAGTTGATCGCCGGGAAATGCCGCTGGTGGGCCAGATCCGCGTCGAGGCCCCAGAAGACCTTTACGATGCGGAGGGTCGCCTGGGAAACCGGCTCGGAAATATCGCCGCCGGGCGGCGAAACCGCTCCGATGGCCGAAAGCTGGCCCTCTCTCCCCTCTTTTCCAAGGGAGATGACGTGTCCCGCCCGCTCATAGAACTGCGCGAGCCTGGAACCCAGATAAGCCGGGTAGCCTTCCTCGCCCGGCATTTCCTCCAGACGGCCGGACATCTCGCGGAGAGCCTCCGCCCAGCGGGAAGTGGAATCGGCCATAAGCGCGACCGAATAGCCCATATCGCGGAAATACTCCGCAATCGTGATGCCCGTATAGATGGAAGCCTCCCGGGCCGCCACCGGCATATCGGAAGTATTGGCGATGAGAACCGTCCTCTTCATAAGGGACTCTCCCGTACGGGGATCGATCAGTTCCGGAAACTCATTCAGAACGTCCGTCATCTCGTTGCCGCGCTCGCCGCAGCCGATATAGACGACGATGTCCGCTTCCGACCACTTGGCCAGCTGGTGCTGCGTGACCGTCTTTCCGGAACCGAAAGGTCCGGGAATCGCGGCTACGCCGCCCTTGGCGATCGGGAAGAAAGCGTCGACAACGCGCTGTCCCGTGATCAGGGGTTTCACCGGCGGAATCTTCTCCTTATAAGGACGGCCCCGGCGAACCGGCCATTTCTGCATCATCGTAAGTTCCTTGTCACCGTCCTTCGCCTCTACCGTGTAGACCGGCTCATCGACGGTAAAGTCTCCGCTCTTAATGCTCTTGATCCTGCCCGATACGCCGAAAGGCACCATGATCTTCTGCGTGACGACCGGCGTCTCGACGACGCTTCCGACGATATCGCCGGCTTCCACCTCGTCTCCCACTTCTACGCAGGGAACGAAAGTCCACTTTTTACTCCTGTCCAGAGCCTCAACTTCGACGCCCCGGCTCAAATTGTTGGTTCCGGTCTTCTCCATAATGCCGTTCAGCGGACGCTGAATGCCGTCGTAGATCGAGCTGATAAGGCCGGGACCCAGCTCCACCGAAAGCGGGGCATTGGTGGATTCAACCGGCTCGCCCGGCCCGAGTCCCGAAGTTTCCTCATAGACCTGAACAGAAGCCTCATCCCCATGCATCTCAATGATCTCTCCGATCAGACGCTGGCGGCTGACGCGGACAACGTCAAACATGTTCGCGTCTCGCATTCCGCTGGCGATAACCAGAGGACCTGCTACTTTTTTTATTGTGCCTGTGCTCAATTTGTCTCTCCTTCCTACATCTCTTCGCCGAACAGGATATCCGAACCGACGGCCTGCTCAACGCTCCCCTTCACCCGGCTGATTCCCTCTCCGGTATTGCCGGAAACGCCGGGAATCAGGATGATTGCCGGTGATATCCGGCCCATATATTCCTCTCTTGCGCCGGCAAGCATCTCCCCAAGCTTTTCCGTCATGTAGATGATGCCGTAGCCGCTTCCGGCCAGACGGTGGAGAAGCTGTGTGCCCTCCTCCTTTTCGTCCACCGGAAAGGTATCAAGTCCGAGCGTCGCGAAGCCGTAGATGCTGTCATAATCTCCCATGACTGCTATCTTAGACATACATTTCCCTCGTTCTTTCCCGTATCGCCTCATCGGTAAGACCGTTGATCTTACCCGTTATGATAATACGCGCCGTCTTAATTTCATTTTCTCTCGCCAGAAGATAGGCGACCAGCGGTCCCACGGACGCCGTCTCATACTTCTGGGGGCGGATCGTTTCGATCATCCGGTTGTCGCACCAGCGCTCGAACACCGAAGGCGAGACCTTAAGGGCCTCCGCCGCCTCCCTGAAGCCCGATGAGGAGAGGAAATCCAGAAGGGAATCCTCCCCCTGAAAAGCCGCCTGGGCCAGGGCCTTCACGTCAAAGGAAGAGCAGGGCGCCAGCGCCCTCAGCAGGAAATCCAGGCTCTTCCTGGTCTTAGCCGCCCGCACGGCGATCTTGATATCGGTGACAGCCACCTGGGATCCCGCGTAATCCCGAATCACATCGTCCCTGCTGGCCCTGCCCGCCGCCTCTATGGCGTCCAGACAGGCCCGGTCGACGATCACATCCGAAAGCTGCCCGTCCCGGGTGTGCAGCATGTTCTCAAGAGCTTCCTCCGCTGCCTTCCGCATATGGGCCGGAAGCGCCGTCCAGTCTTTCTCGGACAGGATCTTCAGCATGTTCTCGCGTCCGAAACGGTCATCGGCAAAAAACGCCTTTTCATTGGACGAGCTGGTGCAGACCTCTTTTACGCCGGCCTTCAGGTTATGGTAGATATTCGGAAGCGAAAGCACATCAAAGACAGAAAAATCAACCCCAAGCTCCTTCATAAGCGCCCAGGTCTTCTGTTCTTCCAGGGCGAAGATCCTCTCCGGCTCATTCCCATCCGAAGAATCTCCCCAGCCTTTGTCCTTGAGGAAAGTCACGACGGCATCCGCGCTTTTTAATGCGGTCATGGCGCTCACATCGTTGTTGGTCAGGAGACGGGTCTCCAGCACCCGGATGCGGGCGACTGCATATGTATAACTCCAATCTGATGCCATTCTTTACTCCTTAGGTTCACGAAAACAGGACTTTTGCTGCCGCGTCCTGGATCCGGTCTTTATTTGCTTCAAAGATTGCGGCAAGTGAGCAGTTTTCTTCGATTCCTCCATAGGAGAGGATGCAGCCGTGCTCGATGGGGGCCGGCCGGCTGCTCAGGCTGAGCGTTCCGCCCGCCTCCTTCGCCGCTGCCGCCAGCTTTGCCGCGAAATCTTTCGGAAGCCTTTCAAGATCGCCGGCCGCAAGGAAAGCCGTACCCGCTTCCGGGCGCAGGGCTTTCCTGACAACGCCGAGGATCATATCGAAATACGCGTCCGTATCCTGCGAAAGAAGCCTGTCAAACGCCTTTTTTACCACATCTTCGATAATTTCCTGCTTGGCAGAAAGAATCGCCTTCTTCTTTAATATATCGCAGGACGAGAGCGTACGGGCTTCATAAGTCTTCGTATCCCTGGCGATCCGTTCATCCGAAGCCTTTTTAGCCTTTTTTATCTCATCCGCCGCCGCAACGCCTATATCCAGGGCCTTGCCGTTCGCCCGGGCGATGATCGCGTCGGACTCCGCCTTAGCTTCCTCCAGGATGCGGCCGGTAATGTTATCTATTCCTGCCATAATGTTCCTCCAGATTATACCGGGATGTTGGAAACGGCAAGGATCGAGATAAGGAGCGCAAGGATCGCATAGGTCTCGACCATGGCCGGGAACAGCATCGCCTGGCCGAAAGATTCCGGTCTCTTGGCCACGATGCCGATGGAAGCCGCCGAGCACTGTCCCTGGGACTTACCGGAAATAAGGCCGACGACGGCGATGGGAAGGCAGGCCGCAAAGATCATAAGCCCGGTCGAAAGGGAGATCGAAACGTCCCCTCCGCCCAAAAGGCCGATCTTGGAAAGCGTGATGAAACCTACCAGAAGGCCGTAAATGCCCTGCGTGCCGGGAAGAAGCTGGAGAAGAAGAACCTGGGCAAATTTGCTCGGATCCTCCGTAACGACGCCTGCCGCCGCGCGTCCCGCGATACCTACGCCAAGGGCGGAACCCGCGCCTGCAAGAAGAACAGCCGTTGCCGCGCCAAGCAGCCCAAAGAACATACCTAATTCACTCATGTTGTTTGCCTCCTATTTCATTTCAACATATTTTGTTTTTGTTTCAAATGGCACAAAGGGTTCTCCCCCCGCGTCATAAAACTTGCCAAAGAACTCGACGTACTGAAGTCGATTCGTATGCACATACGCTCCCAGAAGATTGATAGCCAGATTCAGCACCGAACCTACAAGGAAGATCAGGATAAACAGGATCGGACCCAGAAAGCCCGTGCCCTCCGCCACCATCGCGGCCATCGTATTGATGACCTGGGCGATAACGCCGGTAGCCAGTCCCAGCGCGAGAAGTCTCGAATAGGAAAGGACGTCCGAGAGCCAGCTCGTGATTCCGTAGATGTCGTAAGCGCCGAGCGCGATCCGAAGTCCCCAGTTTTTGTTGGCCCTGCCCGACATGAGAAGGATAACCGCGCATCCGGCCGCAGCCAGTATTCTGGCGAGCATGTTGACAGCCGGCGGGAAGACAAAAGTCATCTGGGCGATATTTCCGAAAAGATCTGTCGGCAGAAGGATCAGGATGAGACCGATCAGAAGCGCGTACCAGGCGAGAATATCGGAAACGAAACCTGCCGCGTCCCCTTCCTTCAGGTACTGATAGCCCTTGATGCCCAGACCGAAGAAGAGATGAATGAGCCCGAACAGCATACAATAGATAAGAAGCTGCATCGGCGCGTCCAGCGGATTAAACCAGATCGGCTTCAGGATCGGGGTCGCTCCCGTGTAGCCGAAGAACGTCTTCGCGACGACATCGATCACATCTCCGAAAAAGCCTCCGTACATAAAGCCCCAGAAAGTCGTCGAGATGCCGCACCAGAAAAACATGCTGAGCATCTTCTTTATTCCCTGTCCCATTCCCGGATACTTCTTCAGCACAAGCGCGGTTCCGATCACCATCACAAGCCCGTAGCCCGCGTCCGAAAGCATCATGCCGAAGAAGAACATGTAGAAGAACGACATGATGGTCGTCGGATCCACCTTCCCGTGCTGAGGGAGCCCGTAGGACGAGACAATCGGCTCATAAACGGCTGAAAACGGATTGTTTTTAAGAACGGTTGGCTCCGTCTCGTCCTCCGCCTTCTCTTCAAGGCTGAAGACCGCGCCGTAATCCTTCTCCATCAGCTCCTTCAGCGGCTCCGCCGCCGCCTTCGGGACCCATCCGGTCAGGAAAAAGACGTTTTTGCTCTGCGGGATCATTCCGAGAAGCCTGTATTTTTCAGCTCTGGTTCGGTAATAATCGCCCAGGATATGGAAATCCCTCCGGCTTCCCGCATTTTCCTTGATCTTATCGACCAGACAGCCGATCTCGGTCTTCTGCTTTTCGATATCCTTTTTCGCGTCCTCCGCCACCTTTTCCGGACGCCCGAGGGCAAGCTGCGGGGGCCTGGCGAAGCCGAGACTCCGAAGAGCCGTCTCCACAGCTTCCGCATCTTCCTTCATACACAATACAAATACATTTACCGAGTCGGATGAGGTATAAAGAACCTTCAGCTCCAGCGCGGAAAGCTCCGGCGCCTTTTCCCTGAGCCTTTCGGCTATCATCTCCTCCGTAAGCGCTCCGGGCATCGTTCCGATAAACGCCGAGGTCTTCCCTGTCCCCTCAAAAGACAGGGGTATATCCAGCGCCATCCAGGGAACGAGGGATTCGATCAGGTTCTCATCCTTTAAAATGTTGGCATTGCATTCGGAAACCGCCTTCTCATAGCGAAGAATCCTCCGCGCGATCTTGTTGCAGGGATGCCTTTTTTCGATAATCTCCCTAAGGCTTCCTTCCGAAAGGCGTTCCTTCCCTTCAAGGCTCCCGAGGAGCCCTTTGTCTTCCGGAAGGTATTTATCCAATATGGATGCCGCCTGATCGCACAATTCCGCATGCTTATCCCATGTGATCCGAGACTCGGCCGTGTCCATCTTCATGAGTTCGTCGTCATCGATGGAGTCCTCCTCCATCTGCATGATTCCGAGCTTCTGAAGTTTTTCGAGGATCGCTTTTCTGTTCTCCTTGAGAGCGCAGATACCGATCTTCTGCATTTCTACAACAGCCATGCTTACCTCCTGGGTCTATAATATCGCCTGGATGACAGCAGCCACTGCCGCCTCCGTTTTGGGCGCGACCTGCGCCTTCAGGAGAGCCGCCGCGTCATCCGCTTCCGCCTCCGCTTTTGAAAGAAGCGCGTCTCCGGCCTCCCGGGCCCCGGCCTTAGCCTTAAGCGCGGCCTGCGCGTTCTCCTCAAAAGCAGCAGCCTTATCCGTTTCCGCTCTCGCTTCCGCCTCCTTCAGGATATCCGCCGCGTTGCTGCGGGCTTCTGAAAGAAGAGCTTCCGCCTTCGCTTCCGCTTCCCTGACTGCCTTGATACTTTCTTCAATCATTCAACCACCACCTTTTTTTAAAGCAAAGGCTCTTCACAAAGAGCCTTACGCTTTCACATTTCTATTATTTTAACATATTACACAATCATTTCAAGGAAAAAGGCTAATTTTTTTGAGCTTTAACAATCTTTACGATATCATTCAAAAGCGGAGCAGTCTCTCTGGGAGCTGAAAACGCATTCTTTTCCCTGTTTTGGGATGCGTAAAAGAAAGCTCCGCCGCCGTAAGCAGAATCCCCCGATCCTTCTTATCTCCCGAAGCCCCGTACTTTATGTCCCCGGCTACAGGCATGCCCGCATGGGCCAGCTGGACCCGGATCTGATGATGCCTGCCGGTCTTTAAGGAAATGAAAAGCAGGTCCTCCCCCTTCTTTTCATAGGTCAGCAGCGCCCTTTTCGCGCCCCGGCTGCCCGGAGAGGCCGTCCGCGAGGTGTTGGTCCTGCCGTCCCTTATGAGATAGTCGCAAAGCTCGCCCCTTTCCTCCGGAATCCGCCCCTCCACGCGGGCCCTGTACATTTTCTCCATGCCGCCCTCCGCCAGCTCCTTCGAGAGGACCGCGGCGGAAGAAGCCGTCAGAGCCAGCAGCACCAGCCCATCCACCGGCTGATCGAGCCGATGGATCAGATGAAGCTCCGGAAGCTTTCCGTCTCTTTCATAAAAAAAGGCGCTAAGAAGCGACAAAAGATCCTTCTCCAGCCTTTTCTTTGTCTCCGCGGCCAGCCCCGCCTCCTTGTAAACCACGACAATCTCCCGGTCTTCATACAAAATCTCCAACTTCTATCTCCTCCAATTCTCTTTTCTCCGCCCGCAAACCCGGCTCAAAGTTCGGGAAGGGATGGAACGCAGCCTCACGATTATTTTAAACGCACATCAAGACGGCCGCCATATCGTTCTATCCCGATGATGGCGGCCGCTTAATGTTCAATGTTCAATTGACATTATCTCCGTTTCTGTATTTAGTTGTAGGAACCTTACCCTGTTTTTTTTGGGGGAAGGATATTAATTTATCTCAATTTTTATTTTCATTCCGGGCTCGCCTGACTCTTTGGAATCAGCTTAGAAAACTTTTATCCTGTTTAAGAACTTTGATTTTTTTCTGCCAAACGCCCTGTCCGCCTCCAAAACAGAACACCCAACCGATTATGAATCAATAATTCTTTTTTTCCGAACCGCCAGATAAGCTTTCTTTACAGCTAATCTTTCAACTTCGGGGGCAGATGATACTCAATACGAAAGCCAGCTAGGATTTACTCTTTTCCCGGACCACATCTCTTTACGAGATTATATGACTTCTCATTGAACTTTTTTTGGGAATAGGTGATTCTCGCCTGGAACTGCCGGCTTCTGCCTTTTCATATTGAGGGGAAACCTGTACGGTTTTTCTAACACATCCATTGGACATGCCCTCCTTTTCGATTTTGGAAATCTACTGTCGCTTTGGTTTCTGGTAGTCTTTTGTTTTGTTCTCTCCTTTGTTTGATGATGTTATATTAACAGCTCCCGCCTAATTTGTCAACACTTTTTTTAAGAAATTTTTGATTTTTTATTTTCTTTCGGTTAATTGTTTTAATTGTATAGTCTATTATATACTGTTTGAAGATTTCTCATTTTTTTCTTCCCTCAGGAAGCTCGCGATCATCGATGCGATCCGGAAGATCATCGCGTCCTCGAACACCCGGACGTCCAGCCCTGAGAGGTTCTTCAGCTTCTCCAGACGGTACACCAGCGTATTGCGGTGAATAAACAGCTTCCTGGCCGTCTCCGAGATATTCAGGTTGTTTTCAAAGAAAGCCTCCACCGTCAGGCGGGTCTCCTCATCAAGCTCTTCCGGCTTCTTATCGGAGAAAACCTCCCGCAGAAAGCGCCGGCACACATCCTCCGGCAGCCGATAGATCAGCTGTCCGATTCCCAGATGGCTGGACCTTAAGATCGTCTCGTTCATATAGAAGATCCGCCCGATCTCAAGGGCCAGGCAGGCTTCGCGGTAAGCCTCCGGAAGCCCCGCCAGATCCGGGACGCATTCGGAAAACGCGCAGCGGGCCCGGACCATGGCCTCCGCGTTCAGCATATCGATAATCGTCCGGGCAAAGCGGAGGGCGTCCGCCTCCTTCTGCGCCGCCGGGACCCTGCGGATGAGCGCGATCCGCTTCCCGTCCACCGGAACCATATGGTCCTGGCTCCTTCCGGCCGCAATCTGGCGCAGCACCATGAGCGCGCCCTCATCATTCACATTTTCCGTCTCGACGACGAAAACCTGCATCCGCCCCTCCGCGGGCAGATGCAGCCTCGCCGCGCCCTCGTAGACGCGGGAGAGCTCCAGCTGCCCGCCAAGAAGCTTCCTGAAATAAGCCGTCCGGCTGTTTTTTTCCCGGAAAGCTTCCGAGAGCAGCTTGATCTTCGCGGAGAGCTCCTCCGCGTCCGGGTTTTCATTTTCATCGAGGGAAAATGAAATGCCGGTCAGCCTGTTCAGTTCCCTTAGTTCTCTCTCCAGTTTTTCTTCAGGGGTCATGTCTCTCCGCTCCTATTCGCCGTATCCGGCGCCCTTTGCAATCGGGGCCCACTTATCCTCTTCCCTGCACTGCATAACGATCAGCGCGGCGTCTTCTTCCAGAAAGCCGGTCATATCGTAAAGGATATTGAGATCCCCATCCAGCCCGGCTGCCTGCTCGTCTCCCAGATAATTGAAGTGAATATAATAGGCGGAGTCATCCGACTTCCGGGAAACCGTAGCGACGAAAGTCACGCCGGCGTCCTCTATGGTGTATTCGCTGAGCGTGTACTCATCATAGCCTTCTTCCGGCTCGTACTCTCCTCTCAGATCCCCGAAATCGGCCGTCGGGAGGGCTCCTTCAGGCTCGGATTCCTCCATCACGGATTCCATCCCGTAGGAATCAGAATAATACGCAAACGGGCCGCAGCCCGTAAACGCAAAAACCGCCAGCGCAAAAGCCGCCAGCTGCGCGCCTTTCACCTTTCGCCTTTTTCCTTCCATATTGTCTGCTCCCTATTATGTCCTTTATCCTCCCCTTAAAGCTCCATTTCTCCCTTCAAAGCTTCTCAAGGATCAGGGCCTGATAGCCTTCAAGCTCCGCAGTTCCCTGCAGAAGCTCCGCCGCCGGCAGATTGGAAAGAAGCGTTTTCCAGCTTCCCTCCGGCAGGGGAAGGCTCCGCGCCTCCTTGCGGTAGTTGCCGAGAATGAGCAGTTTCTTTCCTCCTCCTTCCCGGAAGTAAGCCATGACCCGGGACCGGTCCGCAAGATAAGGCTCAAAGTCCCCATAGACCAGGATTTCCGCGTATGCGGGATTCTTGCGCAGGGCAATCAGCTTCTTATAATAATGCCAGACCGAATCCGGATCCGCCTGCTCATCCTCCAGGTTGATCGCGTCCTTATTGGGATTGACCCGGAGCCAGGGCTTCCCGCTGCAAAAGCCGGCGTTGTCCCCGGCGGTCCACTGGAAAGGAGTCCGGGCGTTGTCCCGCCCGTATTTTTCCACAAAATGAAGGGCTTCCCTCTCCGTAAATCCCGCCTCAAGGGCCAGCTTGTAGTTGTCGATGGAGGAAATGTCGTCCACCTCCTCGATGGAGGAGCAGGCTATGTTCTCCATGCCGAGCTCCTGGCCGGCGTAGATCCAGGGCAGGCCCTTCACGTTGAAATAGAGCGTCGCAAGGAGCTTTTTGGCCGCCGCGTCCGCCTCCCCCTCCGGGATATAGCGGCTCACGCCCCGGGGCTCGTCGTGGTTTTCGATAATGTTGGAAATATATCCGATGTCTCCGATCTTCTTCTGCGTTGCGAAGACGCAGTTCCGGTAATCATCCGGCGTGCAGTCAATGTTCTCGTGCCAGCCGGCCTTGCTGCCGCCGAAGACCGTCTCCGCGAAATCAAACATAGTCGAGAAATAGCCGTTGTCCCCGATGAAATCCGGCAGCTCTTCCGCCTTCTCATTGAAGACCTCGCCTGCGGTAAAGGCGTCGTGGGGCGTGAAGCAGCGATCCCGCATCTCCCCCAGGAACTCCCCGACCCCCCTGGCTTCATGGAGCATTTTCCCGATATCGGCAAGGCCGTCCTCCCGGTCGGCCGGATAATCCTTAAAGGGCAGGGCCTTCTTGATGTTGATGATCGCGTCGATCCGAAAGCCGGAAAGGCCCTTATCAAGCCACCAGTTGATCATCTTGTAGATCTCCTCCCGGAGGGCCGGATTCTCCCAGTTGAGATCCGGCTGTTTCCTGTGGAAGACATGGAGATAGCACTTGTCCGGATGCCCCGGCAGTACTTCCCAGACCGGGCCGCCGAAGTAGGAACGCCAGTTGCAGGGATATTTCCCGTCGACGATGTCCCTGATATAGAAGAAGCGGCCGTAAGGCCCGTCCGGATCCTCGCAGGCCTTCTTGAACCACTCGTGCTCGTCGGAGCAGTGGTTGACCACCAGATCCATCAGGATGTGGAGATCCCGTTTTTTGGCTTCGGCCAGCAGCTCCTCCATGTCGGCCATCGTCCCGAAGCGGGGATCGATGTTATAGTAATCCGCGATATCGTAGCCCTGGTCGGCCAGCGGGGAGACGTAAATCGGGGAGAGCCAGATGATATCGACGCCCAGCTCCTTCAGGTAATCAAGCTTCCGGATAATTCCCCGAAGGTCGCCGATCCCGTCCCCATCGGTGTCGAGAAAGCTTTTCGGGTAGATCTGATAGGCAACTTTGCCGTGCCACCATTTTCTAAGCATACCGTATCCTCCCTTTTTTCAGGAAATGAAAACCGCTCTCGCCTCATAGGGCTGCAAGATGCCGGCTTTATGCGTTTTATAATTGGAAATCAGCTCCTCGTCCTCCCCGCCAAAAAGCCCGCAGGGAAGCTCCCTGTCCGTCCAGTTGCAGGCGACCCTCAGGGTTCTGCCGTCCAGAGTCCTCTGGAAGGCGTAGATCTCTTCATTTTCCGGAAGAAGCCCTTCAAAGCTCCCGTAGACGATGACCGGGTTCCTGCGGCGAAGCTCGATCAGCTTTTTATAATAATAGAAGACAGAATCCGGGTCGGCCAGGGCCGCCTTCGCGTTGATGGCCTTATAGTTGGGATTCACCTTGATCCAGGGAGTCCCAGTGCTAAAGCCGGCGTTCGGCGAATCGTCCCATTGCATGGGCGTCCGGGCGTTGTCCCGGCTCACCGCATTGAAGCAGGCCAGCATGTACTCCGGGGAAATGAAGTGATTGTCGACAACGTTCTGCTTCCAGGCGTTTATGACTTCGATGTC
This sequence comes from Lachnospiraceae bacterium, assembly GCA_024695465.1. Lineage (GTDB taxonomy): Bacteria > Bacillota > Clostridia > Lachnospirales > Lachnospiraceae > Chordicoccus. Next base: position 40,217 of record JAILID010000025.1, read on the forward strand.
CCTGAATTCGCTGATATCCTCCCAGGGCGCGTTGGTCATCCCCAGCTCCTCCCCCTGATAGATGTAGGGCGTCCCCTTCATCATATGGAGGCAGGTCGCGAGCATCTTGGCGGAAAGGACCCGCCACTCTTCGCTGTCGTTTCCGAAGCGGGAGACGGCCCGGGGCTGGTCGTGGTTGTCCCAGTAGAGGGAATTCCAGGCCTTCCCTTCAAGCCCGGTCTGCCACTTGTTGAAGATCGCCCGGATCGCCGGCATGGTCGGATGCTCAACGGTCCACTTGCCGTAGGGATTGTTACGGCCGGGGGTGCCGTCCACATGTTCAAAATGAAAGACCATGTTCAGCTCGCTCCCATCGGCGTTCGCGTATTTTTTGGCCTCCTCCAGCGTCACGCCGGCGGCTTCGCCCACTGTCAGAAGGTCGTAATGAGAAAGGACCCGGGTCCTCATTTCCCGCAGGAACTCGTGAACGCGGGGACCGTTGCATACATAGGGGGTCGGGCTGCCGTAGAGGCCCCCGTTCGTCTCCCCGTCAGGGAAAGCCTGATCCTTCGAGATCATGCTGATGACGTCCATGCGGAAACCATCGATCCCCTTCTCGCACCAGAAAGTCATCATGTCGCAGACCGCGTCCCTGACCCGGGGATTCTCCCAGTTGAGGTCGGGCTGCTTCTTCGAGAAGAGATGGAGGTAATACTGGCCGGTCGCCTCATCCTTCTGCCAGGCGGATCCGGAGAAGCAGGAAGCCCAGTTGTTGGGAGCCCGGCCGTCCCGGCCGTCCTTCCAAATATACCAGTCCCGCTTTTCATTTTCAAGGGAAGACCGGCTCATAAGGAACCAGGGATGCTCATCGGAGGTGTGATTGACCACCAGATCCATGACAATCTTAAGGCCCAGCCGGTGGGCCTCATCAAGCATCCGGTCAAAATCCTCCATGCTGCCGAAATCGTCCATAATGTCCCGGTAGTCGGAGATATCGTAACCGTTGTCGTCGTTCGGGGATTTGTAGACCGGGGAGAGCCAGATGACGTCCGCGCCCAGCTCCTTTATGTAAGGCAGCCGGGCCGTTATACCCCCGATATCGCCGATCCCGTCCCCGTTCGAATCCGAAAAGCTCCTTGGATAGATCTGGTAGATGACCGCTTCCTTCCACCAGGCGCGCTGTTCTTTCATTGTACCCTCCTTGCTTTGTGATTGCTGATTGACGCCTTCTATGAACATACATGGTTTTCCTTCGGAGCGCAAGTGTTTCCCGCATGAATCCTAAATTTTTTCGTTTCCCGCAAGGCTTCCGGGAGCAGATGGAAATGAAAAGCCTTTTTGAGCATAAGGCTAATAATTTCGCCCGAAAAGCAATTCCCGTATTGCATTTTGCACAGAATGATGTTAGTATTCTTTTGTATACATCCGGTTTTCTATCGAGCCGGAAATCAAAAAAGGAGGATAGATATGAAAAGAAAAATACTGGCAACAACCCTTATCGGAGCAATGGCCGCGGCCCTGGCTGCCTGCGGCGGCGGAACGGAATCCGCTTCCACAAACAGCGGGACAACGGAATCCGCGGCAACGGAATCCAAGACAACGGAGACATCCGGCGGCGATTATGACCTCCGCCTTGTCAACGGCAAGATTGAAGTAGACGCCCAGCTCAAGAACCTGGCCGCCGCTTACGAGAAAGAAACCGGCGTCAAGGTCCAGATCGAGTCCATGGGTGGCGGCATCGACATCCAGGGAACCTTGAAGGGCTACTATCAGGCCGACAACATGCCTGACATCTTCGTCAACGGCGGCGACACCGACTTCGCCAACTGGGACGGCCTCCTCGTCGACATGAGCGGCGAGGCCTGGGTGGATGACACCGAGGCCGAGTATGTCAGCGCAGACGGCAAGGTTCTCGGCTTCCCCTACACCACCGAAGCGATCGGTCTTGCCTACAACGCGGACATCCTCGAGAAGGCCGGCATCGATCCGGCATCGATCACGAGCCCGGATGCCCTGAAGGCTATGTTTGAAACCATCGACGCGAAGAAGGACGAGCTCGGCCTTACGGCTGTTATCGGCTACTGCGCGGAGGCGACGAACCTTTACTGGTCCACCGGCAACCACCTCTTCGGCATCTACGAGGACGGCGGCCTTGAGAGAGACGACACGACTTATTTCGATCTGCTCTCCGACGGAGGAAAGATCGACGCGGAGCGCTTCGCGGCTTACGCTGAAATGATCGCCCTCTTCAACCAGTACTCGGATCCCTCCCTCCTCGTCTCCGGAACCTATGATCAGCAGATCCTCAACTTCGCTTCCGGCAAGTACGCTTTCGTGACCCAGGGTTCCTGGATCGGGGCTACCATGACCTCCGACGACGCGGACGCCTATGCGGAAGCCGGCAATTTCAAGGTCGGGATGCTGCCCTACGCTTTCCTGGACGGCATCGACACGATCCAGACCAACTCCCCGTCCTGGTGGGCTGTCTTCGACAATGACAACGCCCAGAAGGCCAAGGATTTCCTCGCATGGTGCGCAGGCGACGCGGGACAGAAGATCCTCGTCGAGGAAGCCGGCTTCATCAGCCCCTTCACATCCTGCAGCTATGTCGCCGCGGATCCCTTCGCCGAGACCATCTCCTCCTACACCGCAGCCGGCAAGACCTCTGCATGGCACTGGCTCGGCAACAAAGAAGGACTTGCCCAGAACGCCCTCGGCGTTGTTTACCAGGATTTCGCCAGCGGCGGACTGGATACCGAAGGCTTCTGCAACGCGGTTGCCCAGGTCTGCTCCCAGTATTACGCTTCATAAGACGCGCTTAACTGTATCGGACGGGCGGCGGGGTGACCGCCGCCCGCCTTTTCTCTTTGTATAACAGGGGGTACCATGAATCAGAATAAAGCTCAGAAAAAGCTTCTGGCCGCCGCGTTCCTGGCTGCCGGAGCGATACTCCTCATCGCCTCTTTAGGCATGGACTTTGCCGGCAGCGGCAGCGCCATGAGGGGTCCCATGCTTATCATCGGCATCATTGCCTTCTTTGCCGGACTCTATCTCTTCCCGACAGAGAAGCATCACCGGAAGATCGTCTACATCATCTTCCTCTTCCCGCTGCTCTTTACCTTCGGCGTAACGGTCATCATCCCGCTGCTGCTCGGCATCGGCTACTCCTTCACGGACTGGACCGGCATCCGCTTTACGCAGTTTGTAGGATTTTCCAACTACGCCTCCATGTTCAAGGATCCGGCCTTCATCTACTCGATCCTCATCACCTTTGTCTTTGTGGTCATGAACATCATCCTGGTCAACCTGATCGCCTTCCTGCTCGCCCTTCTCTGCACCTCCGGGATTAAAGGGCAGGGCTTCTTCCGGGCCTCCTACTTCCTGCCCAACCTGATCGGCGGCATCGTTCTCGGCTACATCTGGCAATTCGTTTTCAATAACGTCCTCATCAACATGACCGGAGGGATCTCCCTGCTCTCAAAATCAAAATCAGCCATGATGGCCATCGTCGTCGTCTATATATGGCAGTACGCCGGCTACATCATGCTCATCTACGTAACGGGCCTTACCCAGGTTCCCAAGGATGTGCTGGAAGCCGCGCAGATCGACGGGGCCAACGCGCTGGAAACGCTGTTCAACATCAAGATTCCGATGATCGCCTCCACGGTCACCATCTGCACTTTCCTGACCCTGACCTCAGCCTTCAAGCAATTCGACGTCAACATGGCCTTAACGAACGGCGCCGGCTCGGTTCCGAATTTCATGGGCAACTACCTCTCGAACGGAACCCAGATGCTGGCCCTCAACATCTACAACACGGCCATCGCCAAAAACTCCTATGCGCTGGGCCAGGCCAAAGCGGTCCTCTTCTTTATCATCCTTGCCATCGTCTCACTGATCCAGGTCCGCATATCCAATAAGAAGGAGGTGGAAATGTAATGAAAAGCGCAAGAAATACCAAAACCATCATCTTAACGATCGTTGGCGTCCTGATTGCCGTTTACGTTCTTTTCCCCTTCTACCTGGTCGTCATGAACTCCTTCAAGAACCAGGCTTCCATCGTCGCGAGCCCTGTCAGCCTTGCCGGAGCGTCCCTGTCCCAGCTTATGAGCAACCTGGACAAAGTTATCAACAATTCCAACTTCCAGTTCTGGTACGCTTTCGGGACATCCGCCATCGTAACGATTATCTCCCTGGTTCTTCTGGCCCTCTTCGGAGGCATGGCCGCATGGGTTATCAGCCGCAACAACAAGAAGATGTGGGCGACCGTTATCTATATGATTTTCATCGCCTCCATGATCATACCTTTCCAGGTTGTCATGCTGCCGCTGATCTCCACCTTCCGCGACGTAGGAAAATTCGTCGGGATCAGCATGCTCCAGTCCGTCCCCGGCATCGTTTTCGCCTACTGCGGATTCGGCGGAGCCATGACAGTCTTCATCCTGACCGGCTTCATCAAGGGCATCCCTTATGAACTGGAAGAGGCGGCGGCCATCGACGGCTGCTCCCCGGAAGGAACCTTCTTCCGCATCATCTTCCCGCTCCTCACCCCGGTCATCACCACCGTGACGATCCTGAACGGCATGTGGATCTGGAACGACTACCTCCTTCCCTCCCTGATGCTGGGACAGAACGGCAAGGTCAAGACTCTCCCGGTCGCGGTCCAGGCCTTTGTCGGCTCTTATGTCAAGCAATGGGACCTCATCCTGACCGCGGCGCTTCTGGCAATCATCCCCATGATCATCATTTTCATCGTCGCCCAGAAGCAGATCATGAGCGGGATGGTCGAAGGCGCCATCAAGTAAACCATTCGAATCGCTGTCCACATCCGGCGGGAAATGACCTTTCCCGCCGTATAAGCGCAAGAGAGGAGCGGCATGCGCCGAATCCTCTCTTCTTTTATCACATAGGAAAAAACCATGAATACTCTATTCGATCCTGACGGCTTTCTCATGCAGGGCTTACGGCAGATCAGCAGCCTGCTCCTTTTAAACCTCCTGACGCTCCTCTTTTGCCTCCCCCTGATAAGCTCCGGGGCGGCCCTTGCCGCCATGCACTACGTAATCTACGACATGCAGGAAGGCCGGGAAGGCTATATAGGAAGAACCCTCCTGACCCGCTTTAAAGCCGATTTGAAAAAGGGAACGATCTTAACGCTCCTCTTCGCCGCGGCCGGCATCTTCCTTTACATCGACTACCAGGCCGCCTCCGGAGAGAACGCCCTGCTTCCCCCTTTCTTCAAAATCCCGGCAATAGCTCTCGGCATCCTCCTTTTCGCCGTCTTTCTCTACGCCATCCCGCTGGAAGCCAAATTCGAAAACACGGTATCCGCGACGCTCAAAAACGCCGCGATCTTAGCTGCAGCCTATCTTCCCCGCACGATCGGGATGATGGCCATCGACGCGGTTTTCATTTTCCTCGTGACCCAGGTCTCGCGGCTCCTCCCGCTCGCCTTCTTTTTCGGCCTCTCCCTTCCTGCCTTCCTCCGCTCCTTCCTCTACTACCCGCTGCTGAAGAAGATGGCGGATCCGCGGAAAGAAGAATAATCCATCCGACAAGGCCCGCCGGATCGCTCCGCGCGCCGAAAGAAACATACTTTTATGCCGATTTGAACACACTTTGTTCTTTTTTTTGCTTTATCCTGTGAGCATCTCAAGCGAAAGGAGCAATAAAAAATGAAAAGAAAGCTCATCCCCACCGCATCCGCCATTCTCCTGGGAACCTCCCTCATATTCAGCGCGTGCGGCTCATCCTCCATAGAAAAGGCCACCGTAGACGACACATCCATGAATACAGAGGCTTCCTCTGAAGCCCAGGCCGGCGAGAGCGCGTCCGGAGGCGTCGTCTTCGAGGAAGAAAGTTCCGAAAACACAGTTTTCGGCCAGGCTGAAGGCGAAATCGCGGAAAGCGCCGCGGATTCCGGCGTCCAGGAAACCGCCTCCGGCTCTTCTTCCGAAAGCAGCTCCGCATCCCAGAGCGATCTCTTCACCAACCGGGACCTTACACAGGAAGCAGACCTCAGCGAAGCCCAGAATATCAGCCTTTCCGACGGGCAGGACGTTGAGATCAGCGCCGAAGGAGTCTACGTCCTCAGCGGAACGGCTTCTGACTGCACGGTCAGGGTAAACGCGGCGTCCGACGCCAAAGTCCAGCTCGTTCTCGACGGCGTTTCCATTGAGAACACGGACTCCCCGGCCATCTACGTAATCGCTGCCGACAAGGTTTTCGTCACGACGGCGGAAGGCTACGACAACAGCCTTACCGTTACAGGCAGCTTCGCGGCAGACGGAGACACGAATACGGACGCCGTAATCTTCGCCAAGGACGACCTGGTATTAAACGGTCTCGGAACGCTTACGATCACTTCCTCTGACAACGGCATCTCGGCCAAGGACGACCTCAAGGTCACGGGCGGAAGCTATGTAATCAACGCTTCCGGCAAGGGCGTCGAAGTCAATGATTCCATCTCGATCTGCGGCGGCAGCTTCACGATCGACGCGGAGGGCGACGGGATCCACTGTGAAAACGACGACGACCTCACATTAGGCTCCATCTATATCTCCGACGGCAGCTTCACCATTGACTCCGGCTCCGACGCCATCCAGGCGACGACCACCCTTACGATCGACGGGGGCAGCTTCGACTTAAGCGCCCAGGAAGGCCTTGAATCGACCAGAATCACGATCAACGGCGGAACGATCTCCATCGAGGCTTCGGATGACGGCATGAACGCATCCGCCAAATCAAGCTATGAAGACATTCTCATCGAATTCTACGGCGGCGACACCAGCATCGTGATGGGCAGCGGCGATACCGACGCTGTCGACTCCAACGGAGCCATCTACGTCTATGACGGAACCATCACCATCAGTGCCAACTCCGCTTTCGACTACCAGACGGAAGGCGCGATCTACGGCGGCACCGTCACCGTCAACGGCGAAGTCATCACGGAGATGACCAACCAGATGATGGGACCCGGCGGCATGGGCGGCGGAGCCATGGGACCCGGCGCTATAGGCGGCGGAGCCATGGACGGCGGAAGCACAGGCGGCTTCGGCGGTCACGGCGGCCCCGGCGGCAAAAGATAAGCTATTGTTTTTAAAAAAAGGGACATGCGCGCGGCATGTCCCTTTTTTAAGTTCATTCTAACTTTTCAAAATGCTGGTAATCCAGCGGATTGCTCCATTCACCGCCCCAGCTGAACCCATACTTCGTGAAAACCTTGTAGGCCAGATCCGCCTGGGTGATCACGTGCGGGGTATAGGCTGTCCGGTCGGTTATGTAGGGGGCCGCATTCTCATGATAGTACTCATAGCTCCCGTCTTCCCGGATAAGGATAAAAGGATTTTCCCTGGGATTGATATCGATGGCCCGCCCGAAAGCGTGGTTGGAGAGGTTTTCGGCGTTCGTCGCCCTCCGGTAATTAAAGCAGCTGGTGTTGTCCTCCTCAATGGACGCCTCATCCGACTCCACCCCGTCCCCGGTCCAGTAATTATCGATCAGATACATGGAGCAGATCTGATAACGCTTTTGAAAGAGTTCATAGAAGATCGCAATGACATCCTCCGCAATCGCCCGGTTGACAATCATCTCGCCCATCTGGATCTCCGCATCGAAATTATAATGAAGCATTTTAAGGTAGAGAAGATCACTTAGCGCAATGTCTTCATTTTCCCGATAAGACTTCCCGATGATCCTCTTGTAGACCTCATCTCCAAGCTCGATCTCATAGGCCCTGAAATACTGATCGGTCTTCTCCCAATTAATCCGGGCCGGAGAGACGATCGTACCTGCCGGAACCTCCCGGATATCCCATTCCGCTACGGGTTCCGGAACGGATGCAAGGCTGTCTCTCGCCGCCGCCATCGCGGCGGAGACGGCGTCGTTTCCCGTTGAATCGAAAGACGCCTCTTCGGATTCCCCATTAGAAGAAACCGACTCGATCCGATAGTTTACTTCCTGATTCTGCCTGTCCGCAAGAGCCGCGACAAAATACAGAGACCTGACAAACAAAACGACCCATAATACGGCCGCCAAAGGCACGAGGATGGAAAACTTAAGCTTAACCTTCTTTTTCCAGAAACAGCGCATCCCCAGGAAAGCCCCGATTCCGCCGCCCAGAAACGCCAGCGCCAGAAGCACGCCTTCCGAAACGCGATTGCCATTCCTCCGTTGGGAAGGGTAAGGGTTATGGCTGTAGAGGAAAAAAGCGGCAAAGTTAATCACTATAAAACACAGACATATCGCGAAATAAAGATAGCTTATCTTGGTCATTCCCCTCCTCTGCGCCGTCTTTTCTTATCGAGGCGGATCAGCTTCATCAATCTCGACGCGTTGATTAAAAGCTGCCTGCGTTCGACTTCCCCTGAGCGCAAAGCGCCAAGAAGCTCTTCGTAATCAGCCTTGCTGCCCGGCATAAAAAGATCGCTCCCGGAAGCTGCCGCCCGATGAGGCTTCGGAGCCGGATAGGGAGGATTGACGCCGTCTTCCATTCCGCTGACGACCCAGTCAGTCATAACGATCCCCTGAAAGCCGAACTCCGCCCGGAGAATATCCGCAATAAGCCCCCTGTGCTCGGAAGTATGAACGCCGTTTAAAAGGTTGTAGGAAGTCATAACCGCCTGGGGCCTTGCAAGGCGTACGGCGATTCCAAAGCCCTTAAGATAGATTTCCCGCATCGCCCGCTCGCTCACCTGGCTGTTGTTGTAATATCGGTTTTTTTCCTGATTGTTCGCCGCGTAATGCTTGAGCGTCGTCCCGCAGCCCGGATGGCTCTGAACCCCCCGCGTGATCGCCGCGGCAAAGTACCCGGAGATAAGCGGATCTTCCGAAAAATACTCAAAATTCCGGCCGCAAAGAATCGAGCGGTGGATGTTGAGGGCCGGAGCCAGCCAGAGCTGCACTCCGAAACGCTCCATCTCCTCCCCCACGAGGTCTCCCAGCGCTTCCGCGAGAGTCGTGTTCATGCTCTGGGCGATTGCGGTCCCGATCGGAATCGCAGAGGCGTACTGTTCCCGGATCTTTACCCCCCGTCCGGGCTTTGGAGACAGGCGGTCAAGAAGGAGCGCAAGAGGCCGGGGCATCAGTTCCCGCACGCTCTCCGGCAGGGTTGAACCGACTGCGTGCGTCCCCTTTGCATCCCTATAGTACTCCCCGGCCAGCCGAAGGCCTGCTGGCCCGTCCGCCATGACCAGCGTCGGAATCTTCCGCCGGCCCAGGCTTGACGTCTCGCCGGCCGCCCCGGCCACAGACAGGGAAGAATTCCCGATCAGGCTCGATACTCCGCCGGACGCAAAAGCGCCCAGACCAAAAAGCGCCAGCTCCTCGTCGGAAAGGGCCTCCGCCGCCGGCTCGATCTCCTCCGGCGTATCGTAACGAAACTCCCTGCTCACTACTGCCTCCGGATCCAGCTTAAGGACCGGCAGGCTGCCTGGCAGGGGGCGCGGCGCCTTCTCGAATCGGCAATCCTCAAAATCAGGCCTGCCGAGAACATTTTTCGCCTTGCTTACAATGATCTCCCGGGAAATGAAAATCTCGCCGACCGCCTCCGTATCCTCGCTGGAAAGACCCGGCCTGAGGATGTAGGAACCGGCCTCCAGGATCCAGGACTCCCTCTCCGCGTCGTAGGAAGCAATGTCCGCCATGGAAAAAGACAGGTAGAGATCCACTCCCTCACCGGGCGAGAGCTCTTTGGTTTTCGCAAAGGAAACCAGGGAGATAAACGGCTGATCCAGCTTTCCCTCCGGGATGGAGACATAGAGCTGGACCGCTTCCTTCCCCGCCCGCTTACCGGTATTCGTCACTCTTACCCGGACCGTCACCCGCATTCCGTCAAGCAGGATCTGCTCGGTTTTAACGGAAAAATCCGTATAGGTGAGGCCGTGCCCGAAAGGAAACAGCGCCTTCTTCCCAACCGTGGTGAAATAGCGGTAGCCGACGTAGATTCCCTCGCGGTATCGGGTTTCATTTTCCTCACCGAAGCTTCCCACATCCGGATAATCTCCATAAGCCGCCCAGGTCGTCGTCAGCTTTCCGCAAGGAGCGCTCTTCCCCAGCAGGATATCCGCGAGAATGTGTCCGGTCTCCGTCCCCAGCTGGCCCAGCAGCAGGATATTCTCTACCGCGAGCACGGGGGCAAGATCCACCGGCCCCCCGACGTTCAGGACCAGCATAAACTTCTTGTACTTTTCCCGGGCCTTCATGATATCCCGGACCTCGGCGTCCGTGAGGCGCACATCCCCCTTCCCGGGCTTCCGATCCGCTCCTTCGCCGGAACGGCGGGCCAGCACGTAGACGCAGACGTCCCCCTCGCCGGTCAGGGGCAGAGCATAATCGAATTCCGACATGGTCTTCCCCATCCCGTAAAGAATCGGATTTTTATGCCGCTTTTTCGCCTCCGCCCGGATGTCTGCCAGAAATTTCTTCCGGGTCCGGGCAAAGAAAGCCTCATAGCCTTCCAGCCACTCCTCTGTCGTGATCGTAAATCCGGCCTCCTTAAGGCCCTGCTCCGCCGTCACGAAGAAGCGGGAGTTGACCTCGCCGGAGCCGCTGCCGCCCTTTACGGTAGCCCTGGCCCCGTTTCCGTAGAGCGCGAGCTTTCCCGCGGAATCGAGGGGAAAATCTCCATTGGACTTCAGGAGAACGGCGCATTCCGCTCCCAGTTCCCGTATCAGCGCGTTATGGCGGTTTTCATACTCGTACAGATTCAATTTTATACCCCCTTGTCCTTTCAGGATACATTTTATATAAGGAAAGACTTAAATGCAACAAAAAATCAAAATCTTTTCAGAACTTCGCCCGGCGCTCCCGCGCCGCTGCAAATATTCGCAATCCGGGCTGTCGCCCTACTTGCTCATATTTGTTAGCTTGTCTGGTGCGGGAACGCCTTGGCATGCAAGCATGCCCGGCGTTCCCGCACCGACAAGCATTATCAGATACCTTGACAAATACGGCAACTCCAATTATACTTAAAACGTTGTTTATTCTTAAGAATAGACAGATTACCAGTTATCCTGCTTCAAGCAGGAGCAAAAGGAGGAATGCATTATGAAAAAGAGTCTTGCTTTACTGATCGCGCTGGGCATGATGGCTTCTATGTCTGCCTGCGGCTCCGGAGAAACAGCTTCGACAGCTTCATCCGCTGCTGAATCCGCCGTATCGGAAGTATCCGCCGCCGAATCTGCGGTATCGGAAGCGTCCGCTGCCGAATCCGCAGCCGGCGAAGAGACCGCAGAGCTTGCCACCGTCAACGCCGGCAAGCTGACCATGAGCACCAACGCGGCTTTCCCGCCCTATGAGATGACTACCGACAGCGGCGACTTCGAGGGCATCGACGTCGAGATCGCAGGCGCCATCGCCGAAAAGCTCGGCCTTGAGCTCCAGGTGGACGACATGGACTTTGACGCCGCGCTCCTTGCGGCCCAGCAGGGCAAGAGCGACATCGTCATGGCCGGCGTCTCCGTCACCGAAGAGAGACAGAAAGTCATGGAGTTCTCGACTTCCTACGCCACCGGCGTCCAGGTCGTCATCGTCAAGGAAGGCTCTGAGATCGCTTCCGTAGACGACCTTGAGGGCAAGATGATCGGCACCCAGCGCGGCACCACCGGCAGCATTTACTGCTCCGACGATTACGGCGATGAGAACATCACCATGTACGACAACGGCCTTACGGCTGTCCAGGCCCTGAACAACGGCCAGGTCGACTGCGTCGTCATCGACAGCGAGCCGGCAAAGAAGTTCGTCGAAGCCAATCCGGGCCTTGTGATCCTTGATACCGAGTACGTCTCCGAAGACTACGCCATCGGCATGGCCAAAGGCAATACCGCGCTCCTTGACGCGGTCAACGCGGCCATCGAAGAGCTTCAGGCGGACGGCACCATCGACGGGATCATCGCGAAATACATCAACGCCGAATAAAGACTGGTTTGCAGGGGATACGGCCGGAAAGCCGTATCCTCTTTTAAATAAGACGAAAGGAACAAGCTTATGGCGGAAACGTATGAAGCCCTCTCCGAGCTGGCGGTCAGCGGCGGGGATCTGACATTTTTTCAAAACTTCTTCGTGAAGTTCTACCAGGCATTTATCTACAACGACCGCTACCTGCGCTATCTCGAAGGCGTCGGCACGACCATCCTGGTCACGGCCATGGCCCTCATCCTGGGCATCCTGCTCGGCTCGATCGTCGCGCTCGTCCGCACGGCCCACGACCAGCAGAAATCCAGGAAGAACCTGCTGCTGGGGGTCCTGAATTTCATTTTCAGAGTCTATGTCACGATCATCCGCGGCACCCCGATGATGGTCCAGCTGCTCATCATGGGCATGGTCGTCTTCTCGTCAAGCCGGAACTTCACCATGGTCGGCACGCTGACCCTGGGCATCAACTCCGGGGCCTACGTCTCGGAAATCATCCGGGGCGGCCTCATGGCGGTGGATTCCGGCCAGATGGAAGCCGGAAGAAGCCTCGGCCTCAACTATATCACCACGATGCTCCGCATCATCATCCCGCAGGCGATCAAGGCGGTCCTTCCGGCTCTGGGAAATGAATTCATCATCCTCCTGAAGGACACCTCGCTCATCACGGTCATCGGCGGCAAGGAGCTGCTCTACGCCGCCCAGGGCATCATGAACCGCACTTACGAAGCCATGTTCCCGCTGCTCGGGACCGCGGTCATCTACCTCATCCTGGTTATGATCTTCACCTGGCTTCTGGGTATCTTTGAGAGGAGGCTGAGACAAAGTGATCGACGTTAAGAATCTGGAGATTAGCTTCAAAAACAGCGACGGGGTCAACAAGGTCCTGGACGGAATCGACCTTCACGTAAACAAGGGCGACGTGCTCGTCCTGGTCGGTCCGTCCGGCTGCGGCAAATCGACATTCCTGCGCTGCCTTACCCGGCTCGAGGAGCCGACCGGCGGTGAGGTCCGCCTTGACGGCGAGCTGGTCACCGACAGGAAGATCGACCAGATCCGCTCCCGGATGGGCATGGTCTTCCAGCATTTCAACCTCTTTCCGCACATGACCGTCAAGCAGAACATCACGCTGGCGCCGGTCCTTCTGCACAAGATGAATCAGAAGGAGGCGGATGAGAAAGCCATGGACCTTCTGAACCGCATCGGCCTGGCCGACAAGGCCAACGAATACCCGAACATGCTCTCCGGCGGCCAGAAACAGCGGATCGCGATCGTCCGGGCTCTCGCGATGGATCCCGAAGTCCTGCTCTTCGACGAGCCCACCAGCGCGCTGGACCCGGAGATGGTCGGCGAGGTGCTCGAGCTGATGAAGAAGCTGGCGAAGATGGGCATGACGATGATCGTTGTCACCCACGAGATGGGCTTCGCGAAGGAAGTGGCGAGCCGGGTCATCTTCATCGACAAGGGCAAGATCCGGGAGGACAAACCGCCCAAAGAGTTCTTCGCCAATCCGGAGAACCCGCGTCTCCGGGACTTTTTGTCCAAGGTTCTGGTGTGAGCTTTCCATAGAAAAATCCAGTAGAAAATATCCAACAGGAAAAAGGAAAACCGGCAGTATAAACTGCCGGTTTTCTTTATATATCTGATTCTGTTCATGCAGCCTTCACTCAGCGGCGAAGCCGGCTTCCATGGAGCAGGAAGAGCAGCAGGCACGCGCCGAGCGACAATATGAGCCATTGACCGAGTCCCGATGCAAAGCCCGTAGGAGCCGGGACGTCTCTCTCATAGATGACATAGAGAACGGTCAGGCCTTCCTGCTCCGCAGCGGAAGCCTCAGCGGAAGAAGCGTAATTGATCGATCCCAGTTCGCTCTTAAGATAAACCGCATCTTCCGCAAGAGGCGCCGTATTCCCCAGCACTGCAGCGGAAAGATTGCTGATCTCGGCGCGGCTGAGGGCCAGGCCCTTAAAGGCCATGCCGCTCTGCGCCGGAATGCTGCCGCCTAAAAGGGCAGGCACCGAGGTCCAGCTGCCGCCGCCGACTTCCTTCGATCCGTTTCCGATCACCGTCAGCGCCCCATCCTCCTCATTGTGCGAAACATACCTCACCTCTATAGACGGCTTCGTCATGTAGTAGGCGTAATAGAGGCCTGTGCCATCTCCGGGCGTCAGATAGGTCTTACTGTTTTCCGCATCCAGGTAGTAAAGTCCGGCCTTGTCCCCGTATATACGGCTCCCGTTAATGTTGACAGTGTTGCTAAGCACACCATCCGCCAGGCCTTCTGCCAGATAAACACCGGAGGCGGTCAGGCCCTGCGACGTTACGGCGGTCCGCGCGGTTTCCGTCAGATAAGTAGTTCCGGATGGCACGTTAACTGCCGTTGGGGTGACAAGCGGTCCGGCGGTCTCATTTCTCCAGTCGCTATTCAGCGCGTAAGACGAGCCGGTCTGCCGGCAAATGAAAACCGGAACCTGATTCTTATAAAAACTCAGATACAAAACCTGATTTCCACCTTCCGAATCGATCACCGTATTCACAGCATCCGCGCTCTGCCCATAGAACCATTTGCGGTAGCCATCCGTGTCGGTCTTATACCGGATATAGGGGGCTGTTTTCTCCGCTGTATCCGTCCCGGAATAGGCGTTTGAATAGATCCAGTTCTCATCATACCCTTTCTCTGATCTGAAAGTTGGCACGATATCCGTTTCTGTCGTCCGGGCCGCGTCATCCGTCAGATAGCTGCTCCCAACTCGGGGAGAGGTGCTGTTGATATTCGGATTCAGGGTCAGCTCATCCGATGAATTGCCTGCGATCCCCATTGAATAGAGCTTGCTTTTCACCGTAAGCTTCTGATCCCTGGCCAGAACGATCCCAATCGTAAGCTCATTCGCTGTCGCGTAAGTCCGGCTGTCATCATCTTTCGCTGAGACGATGACTCCCAGCGCGCTGTTGACAAGCTTAAGATCGCCCACGCCGCAGTCCACACTCTCCCCATCGGCGTCAAGGATATATTGGCCGACGGCATAGTAGTTGGTTGCGCTAACGATTGCCGCAAGATCCGCCGCAATTCTTCCCTCCAAACTCGCCACCGTCCGCGCGTCGCTGTAATCCATTTCAAAAGAAGCGGTAGTCTCGTAATTTCGCAAGTCAAGCGTCACATAATTTCCGGCCGAAAGCAGTATGTATTTGAGATAAACCGTCCGGGTATCCGAGGCATAGACCAGATAGATCTCGTCGTCTTCATCCAATGTTTCCGCGCTTTCAGAACTACCCACATGCGCCTTATAATCCGTGGAGCTCATCTGTAGGGTCAGCGAATCCGTATTCCTGGCGGTCAGGTCAAACATGGTGGGACCGTAGGTGGCCTCGACCAGGGTATAGCCCCCCTCAGTCGGAAGATTGGAAGCATAGCTTGTGCTGCCCGGTATGGCAACCGCATCAGAGCCAACCGTCACTTCCGTCGCGTCTGTCGAAGCCACCCAGTCGCTCATCTCCTCATAGTTTCCGGTCACGGACCGTCGGAGGATGTGAACCGGGATTGGCTGGGCTTGCCGGGTGTGGGTGTAGGTGAGGGTTGCGGTACCGCCCCACTCGGTATAACCAAGAATTCTGGAGCTTCCCATGGCCTTCTCGATACTGCCATTTGCCGAATCTGAATCCCCGTTTTTGTCCTTTGTTAAGAGCCAATGTTTATCCGATTGCAAAAACGCAGTCTTATCTTCATCATTAGAGTCTATGAACTGGGGAGCAATTACAACATTGAACTCCTCATCATTACAGGTAACAATCAGCTCTTCCCAGCTGTAATATCCCATTTCGTCTTCATAACCGGAGACCTGCCCTGTCGTGCTGCGAGACATATAGGGATAGTATTGTTCTCTGTTTGACCACGTATATGTGTCCTCTTTCGTACAGAACATATCGAACGTGACGGATTCACCTTTTTTCAAACTAAGATTATAGTTTCTCAAAACGGTTGAATCCCCTTCTGTTTTCTTGAATCGGGTGCTGTCCCCAGAAGCGGTTCCTTCTCGTCTTAAGACCTTGATCTCATAATTGAAAACCCTTTCATCATCAATGCCCTCTACCCCGGCCACATCATTTACAATTGTAACCTTTATGGGCCTTGATACCTTAATGGCTCCGACATGTGACGCGGCCCGGTCAAAATACAGGGCATAAGCTGCCAAAGCTCTAACGGCTTCGCCGCTGCTGTCATAAAGGGTTGACCAGGTTGTCCCATTCACGGAATAACTGAAGCCTTCATAGTTTTTGTGCAGGTACAACTTATCATAGCTTATGATGTACATATCCGCTGTGTCATCCGCATCGGCAGGTCCCAGCGCATATGCATTAACCTCATATCGCTTCGTACTCGATTTTCCAGCCCACGCATTCACGCCGGTCATATCGGAAGAATTCGAATCGCTGGCACTTCCTATATCAGCTCCCAGGGCTCCGAATATGCTGCTAAGCCCCTCCGCCATGGACTCTGTCGACGCCGCGGTCGGCCCTGCAGAATTTTTCCACACCGGCTCTGACAGTGCTGACTGTCCGTAAACAACAGCCTTGTACTTAAGATCAACCGTGGTCTCCTTGTGGTAGACATAGACCAGCTTCTCGCCGCTGCTGAAGGCCTTCTTCCGGGCGTCCGTAAGATCCGCTGCCACATATTTATTGGCGTTCAAATAGAGCCTCGAGACCGCCTGCGATTCCTCAATATCCCCGCTCTCATCGATGACATTGTTCGCCGTATAGGCCGCAAAATCATAGCTGTAGCCGTCAATGAGCCCCGCCGCCGCATCAGAAAGTCCGATGTTCTTTGTCACATCCCTTGCGATACCTTCCAGCGTAATGATCGATGGATCTTCCGGGATTGCTTCCAGAATATAAATCGGCCCCACATCCGTGCTGCTTACAAGACTGCCGTTCTCATCAAAGAGCGCCAGGCAGGCGTCCATCGCGACGCCCCAGCGGGCAACATAATGCTTATTTCCGTTT
Source organism: Lachnospiraceae bacterium (assembly GCA_024695465.1). Taxonomy (GTDB): domain Bacteria; phylum Bacillota; class Clostridia; order Lachnospirales; family Lachnospiraceae; genus Chordicoccus. The sequence continues at coordinate 57,107 of JAILID010000025.1, forward strand.
CTCGTCGTTTCATACCAGCCCCGGAAGACAAAGCCCACCCGGGTCGGATCCGAAGGAGCCGACGCGCCCTCATAAGAGAGATAGAGACCGTTCTCATCTTTTCCGTATTGGTTCGAACTATCCGTCCAGACGCCTCCGTTGACGTCGTAATAAACCTGCGCTCCCTCATGCCAGATGGCGTAGAAGGCTTTATTTCCATCGACAGCCGGCATTGCGGAAAGAGCCTCTCCACCCTCCGTCTCGCTCCAGCCGATAAAGGCGTAGCCATCCTTCGAAGGATTATCCGGGATCGGAGCAATCGCCCCCTGCAGGACCTCCGTATAATACCCGGAAGCCGGAATCTCGTCATCTCCCGTCCAGACCGCATAGGCCCCGGAATTGTCGTTCCAAACCGCGCCATCCCCGATGATGTAGACGGCCTTGTCATTTTCCCGCCAGATCGCATAAAGCGTATTGTCTCCGGCCACCTGAATCACGCGGTTGCCGGCCCTGACCGTATCTACCGGGAACTTCGGATTGGAAGAATTCTGATTCGCGTCCCAGCCCTCGAATTCATAGCCGGCACGGGTAAAGAAGTTTCCGCCATCCAGGTAGGTCGAGAAAGACTCGTTCTGGCTGATTCCTCCAACCGTATAACCGATGACCGATCCGCCATCCTCGAGTGCTGTCCAGCTGTAGCCGTTATTCGTCAGGCTTACATAGTCACTCGCCAGTCCGGAAAAGCTTCCTCCATTGGCGTTATAGGTAATGGACGCCGTGGTACTGCCGTCCTGGTAGCAGGCTATCATCTTTATGATCTTATTCTCATCCGCCATCTCAGAGGCGTTGATCGTCACCTGCGAATGGGGCAGGTAGATCGTCCCCTCACCATTTACCTGCCAGCCGGCGAAACGGACCGAATCCGTACCGGAAATGCTGTAATCCGCCGTGAAGACTCCTCCGTCCTTATAGACAGAGCTGTCCGTTACGGTCTGAGCCGATGTCCCGGAGATCGTATCGCCGCTGTGGCCTTCTGGGATCTCATACCGGATCGTGTAGTTTTCTTTCCTCTGCCAGCGAGCTGTCAGGGTAATCGAAGGATAGGTGATCGCGGTGTTCGTAGCCCCAATCACGGTTCCAACCGGATCGACCACTGACGGATCCTCACCGATTCCCACGTCAAAGTTAAAAGGCTGACCGTTCTTGTCGAACCAGCCGACAAATTCATAGACAGTAGGATCTTCTATATATTTCTTGTCGGTGTAAATTGTGCAGACGACCTCGTTAGCGGTATTCGATACATTGTTATTATTTACATACTCTATAAACGCAGCTTCAGGCGCAGGCGTCCCTCCGATTTCAACGTAACCTGCTCTTCTGTGCGAACCTTCACTCACCGTGTAGTAATTGTACTCCGCCTTGTAGTAGTAATGAGTTCCCTCATCGCTCTCCACATAGTTCCGGCTGATATCGGTGTATTCCTCGATCTTAACCTTATATTTACTCCAGAAATAGGTACTGCCGCTCCCAAGCGTTCCGTAATTCGGATCGGCGATAACAACATACTCGATGGGGCTGAATCCCGCATAAACCGTGAGGTCATGATCCGGCATGGTCTCAAGAACCGAATAAGACCTTAATCCACTGGCCTCCGACGAATTCGGCTCCCCGAAGAAGAGACGGTTGGTGCAGGCCGCATCCGTATACCAGCCGGAGAATTCATAGCCGCTGGGGGTGCTGTAGGTGGGAGCGGTTACGCTTGTGCCACAGGCGTAAGTTGAACTTCCAAGCACAGTTGAATCAAGGGAGCTTTGAGCCGTAAGCGTATAGACGATTTTTTTATACATCACAGCTATCTTATTATATCCGCTCCCCATCGCAATTGAATTTTCGATATCCGCATAGCCAGTCCAGCCGTTGCTTGTATTATAGCGGTTATATTTATAAGGTTCATATCCTTCTATCAAATCCTGATCTACGGTATAGGACGTAGCATTCCCGTTCCCGATGGTCCCCGCATATTCATAATTGTTATAGCTGTCAGCTTCCCCATCCGTCTGGATATAGATCTGCACCTTCTTTGTATCGGTCAGGCTTAATCCATAAAGATTATATGAAAGATTATTACCAACCTGTTTATATGCGGTAGTGATGTTCACCAAGTTAGCATCATCTGTACTGTTATCGGAAGTATTGTTGCTACCACAAGATGTATACCTGCTGAACCATTCATAAGAATCATAGTTCTCCCCATAAAGCTCCGAAGTCAGTTTTCTTCCGTATAAGGCTGTAATGGTTATCAGCTTGTTGTTCATTGTTGTATCAGTGTATTTTGTTAAAAACATAATACCTGTAGTTGAAGAACTAATTTTGTAAAGCTCATAACTCACCACATTCCTGTCAAACTTAGCATCCAGTGTCCCGCTCCCGTTTCGGACAACCGTTCCCGATGCCGAGCTGTTATCCGCATTAAAATGAAAACCGGTCAGATCCTCATAGCTCGTCCCCCCGTCAAAGGTAAGGCGATCGGACGTTCCGTCGTACCAGGTGTTTTCATTTCCCGCAAAAAATCCATCCGAAAGCGTAACCGTTCCACTCTCAACTTCATTAACGACGGTGAGCGTCCCGTTAAAGCTGTAGGTGAGCGTCCCCGCGAAATCGTAGGTCTTGGCATTGTCAGCGGCGTCAACGGCGTCCGTGACCCGCTGCTTCCAGACGTTCACCGTGTAGGTGACCGCATCCGTCCAGTTGCCGTAGAAGGTGACGTCAGAATTCACAGTATAAGATCCATTCACCGAGCTTCCATCCGCATTGAAAGCCTTATCCGAGACATTCGGGGCAAAGGTACTGCCGCTGATCGTATTCGTTGTATACCAACCCTCAAATTCATAGCCGCTGAGCGTCGGAGGCGTATAGCTGCTGCCGCTCTCGTAAGGGATATTGGAAAGATTGGTTATCACCGTTCCCGTCGGAACGGCAACTGCGGCGTTGTAGGTAGCGCCGCGAAGATTGGACTCATATCTGATCCAGTAGACCTCGTCAAAGACCGGATACAGATTCAAATCCCCCGAAAGACCGCTGATCGTCTGAATCGTCGTATACTCCCGCGTATCGCTTCCTGGCGTTGTCGTCCAACCGACAAAGATCTCACTGGTGCCCCGATCCGCGACGACCGTCCCTTCTGAGGCCAGATTGACCGAATAGTTATCCTCGCTCTTGATCAGGGTCTTCACCACCGGATAGACCCCCTCTGTCAGATCCCCGTGAAAAATAACCTTGCGGATAGTCCCGTATTTCGGAAAGAGATTCACAGTCCCCGAACTCGTTATGCCGGACCCATCGACCTCACCGCCGACAACCGCAGTGTCAGAGCTGTAGCTGACCGTCCCGGTAGATGTATCATACGTTCCGGGATACCAGCCCAGAAAGCTCCCCTCCGCGCTGTCCGCAAGAACCGGAAGGATAAGGCTTCCCCCGCCGGAAGTTACCATCTGCGGGGAAACCGTAATCTCATTATAGGTCGTCCGTTCTGTGTTGTCGGTATTGTAGAGATGATAGGTCCTCGTATAGGTGGAACTCGTCACATAATAGACCGAGAAGCCCTTTGCCGCAAATGAAACCCTTCCCTCTCCGCTGTCTGTCACCTCGACTTCTTCCGACGTCCCGTCCTCGCGCAGATGGAAGACCGCCAGGCCGCCGGCCGCGGCAAGGCTCTCGTCCCGGATCGTCACCTCTACCGGATTCCCCTCTTCGGGCTGCCAGCCATCATTGATCGTGATGTCATAAGCGCAGAGCGCTCCACTGATGCCGGTCTCCGCCGGAACAACCGAGACGTCCGCTCCCGCCGGCAGCTGGCCGGAGAGGGAAACCGCAGCCCCGTTTCCGACGATAACCGGAATCGTCTGCTCCTTCGTAAGGGATTCGCCTTCAGCAAGGGCCAGACCCTGCACTTCATTTAACGAATAAGTAAACTCATCCCCCTCCCGAACCGAAGCGATGAGCGCGCCAAGAACGCCGTCCTCAACGGCGTAGACAGCCGGATTGGCCAATTCTTCCGGGAGCGCGTTTACATGTACCTTCACTTTGATATTCCGGCTTCGGGACGTAAAGGAATAAGCTTCCCGGGCTCCGGAAAGGTCAAACGCCTCAGCCCGGGGGCTAAGCAGCACATACCAGGGCTTCTCAAAAGAAAATGAAAGGCAGGTTTCCGCCGCCTCAGGCTCCGCCGCTGCCTCTTCCCCGGATGCAGAAGATTTCCCGGAAGACGTTTCCCCCGACTCCGCAGGCAAAGATTCTCCCGAGTCCGCAGGCGTCTCCTTCGGAACAGCCGCAGACTCCGTCATCTCATCCTCTGGCTGTCCGGGCTTTTCGGTCACGCTCTCCTCCCCCGCGCTGAAACCAAAGGTATCCGCCTGAGTGGGAACAGCCGTCAAAAGGACCATAAGCGCCACCAAAAAAATGGAAGTGATTTTCTTAAGTATCCTGTTTTGTTTCATAACTCCTCCAATCTTGGCTTATTATATCAACAATGTTGATTAAACATCATCAATTATCTCATAACTACTTCTTTATTCTACAACATTATTTCGTCATGTTCAATATATTTTATAAATATACGTATAAGTTCTTCAGCAACAACTACATGTATCATCTGCTCACAAAGCCAAAAGAAAGAAATTCAATGCAATGAGTTTGGGCGGCGTTCTGCATTGAATTATTAGGCTGTTGAAGCCTGATTTAGCGGGAATAATTCAATGCAGGGGGCTTGTTGGGCTGCCTGCATTGAATTATTTGACCGCTGGTGACCTATTTGAGAGAATAATTCAATGCACGAGGCTTGTTCGGCTGCCTGCATTGAATTATTTGGCCGTTGGGGCCTGATTTAGCGGGAATAATTCAATGCAGGGGGCTTGTTGGGCTGCCTGCATTGAATTATTTGACCGCTGGTGACCTATTTAGAGAGAATAATTCAATGCACGGGGTTTGTTCGGCTGCCTGCATTGAATTATTTGCCCGTTGGAGCCTGATTTAGCGGGAATCTTTTGTCAGCAGCATAACTAATCATGCAAAAAGCCTCAGAGGTTTTAACCTCTGAGGCTTTCTTTGTAGGGGCGTTTTACAGCCCCTTTCGCTTTTTAATCATTTGATTACTGAACCCTCAGCTTCCTCGTAACCAGCGTTACAACTGCCGCAAGGCCGATCATTACGACCCAGGGAAGCCAGGGAAGACGGCTGCCGGTGGGTGCCGGAAGATCGCTGGTGGTGTAATAAAGCTCCAGCTTGCTGTCCCCAAAGTCCGTATAAGTGCTTCCGTCATAGCTGTACTGCCAGACATTCGATGCCTTGTTGAACTTCACGTTCGTTACCATCTGCTTGCCCGTATCGCTTGAGACAGCTCCCTTGACAAACTGGGCTGCCGGATCCGAACTCAGCGTATATTTATTTGCGACGTCATAGAGTGAAGCCAGCGCATCGGCGTTTATGGTGTATACCTGATCCTCCGCCACGCTCGTGAGTTCCACATAGGCGTTCTGTCCTTCCTTTACCGAAAGCTCAGCTGAATCCTGATAGACCGTGACAGGAAGCTTGACCGTTTCCCACTGGCCGTATAGATGAACCCTGTTCTGGTCATCCTGTCCCAGGGTGTTGACGCGGATATCCCCGTCATCCGGATAAATCTTTGTCCCGCCCTCCACAGATGCGCTTTCATTGGTGTACCAGTAGAGGAACTTCCAGCCCGGGCGGCTGACGGTGAATTCTTTCTCGTTCTTGTCCTTATTCACCGGATAGGCCGTGTTGGGGTACATATCCCGGTTGTTTACGTTAAGGTAGTTCGCAAAAAAGATACTGATTACGCTCTCCGGATTTTCCTCTGTACCATAATCGGTAATATCCAGATTCACACCATCCTCTTTTGCCACAAACTCCGCCCCATCTCCAGCCACATTATTCAGATGATAGACAAGGGTAACCTCGCGGACATCCGCATAGCGGGCGTAAAGGACAACTCCGTCCGTCGTAAGCGTCACCGTTTCTCCCGGATAGTAATCAATTCCCTGTCCGTTAGGATCGGTATTCCAGCAGATGAACTCATATCTTCTGTCACCGTTTGACCTCGCAAGAACCGATCCGTCCTTGACCAGAGCCTTCGCGCCTGACAGGTAGCTGGCCGAATCCTGCACGCGATCTGTATAACCACTCACCGCAGTTGTCCCGGAAATTCCGCTTTCCGAATCAATAAGCGTTCCCTCATTGTAAACATAAACCGGCGAAGGCACATGCTTATCGATCCAGATCGGTCTGATGGTAATATCCTCATTGATTATGTCGTTAACAGAGTACTTGTCAGCTGTTGTAGTGTCCTCCCAGCCTCCGAAGGATACGCCCTTCCTATTGGTCCTTGGATTTTTGACTTCGAAGGTGGTAAACAAGCTGCCGTGCGCTTCTGTATAGGTTCCATAGCTGCTCTCCACATCCGTTTCATTTCCTTCCTGATCACAGCCCTCTGTTGTAATGGTGACCTCTCTGGTCTTCCAGGTGGCGTAAAGAGGTATGTTGCTGGCCGGCATCTTATTATCGGTATATGTACTCGTATAACTTTGAGGATTCAGATTCGTCACGGACCAGCAGTCAAACACCAGATCTGTCGACGGGGCATCGGGAACTGTCACTGCCTCAATTTTATCCTGAATCGTATCGCCATAATCCACATCAATTGTTTCATATAAATCCCCATCATTTTGATGCAATTCAATTGTATACGTTTTAGGCCTATAATAGAAAGAAAGATTTCTTTCCGTCAGCGAATTGTCTGTTGTTTCAGGACCGCTGTACTCACCCCACGCATACCCATTACTGCCCAGTATCATACAATAAGAAGATTCCGTTATATCCTCAGAAGAAACTGTAGGTAAATATCCAACAACATGATACCCGTCAAAGTCTTTTGCCCTTAAAAAACAATATAAGAAATACTTTACAGTTCCTTCTGACGGCTGAAACTTAAAAATGCCTTCTTTTGAAGGATCGGTCTGCGGTTCTGTAAATATAGCACTGTTCGCGGTCAAAGTCTGCGCATATTCCTCTTTCTCAGAATAATTACCACCATTTATCTCTTTAAAATAATAGTGGACATTTACATCCGCCGTATTATTCGACTGGATGAGGGCAAAAGTAACCGTATTGCTCGTATCCGCCTGATCAAGCATTGTCCCGTTGACAACAGCAGGAAGAGAGTTGTAATTCATATTCGTACGCCATGCGTGGAAACGATTATATGTACCTTGTGTATTTAACTCCAGCCAGGGCTTAGGCTCCCCTTCCGCACTTGAACGCGTCTGATCCACAATAGGCCAAAAATCCGCTATGGGCCGGCCAAACCAAACATCATTTATCGTGTACTTATTATCGTCCTGATTATCGTATATGTCTCCTTTATAATGTATATAGCTAACGTAATTTGTTTCCGGATACCCAATGGCCGTAGAATGCACCTGGGTATCAAATACCATTTTATATCGGCTTCTGTGAAAGCGAATATTAATGACGGATTTACCGTCATCTTCTATGATCGTGCTGACCTCGCTGGGCGTTCCATAAGCCGTATCGCCGGGCGCGGTATACGAAAAATATTTTGTATTATCCGTACTTGTGTCCGCGTCATAATAAGACGGGAGGTGCGTGCTGTTTACATCCGTGGGATCTTCATGTTCGGCAATCCACCCCGAAGAAGTGACATCCACCGTACTTCCGATAGTCCCCTCATAGGACTGGGAGGTCTGATACTCATAAGCATTCCCCCCATCCGCAGTCTGAGTCCACCAGATGACTGTATATCTCGCAGTACTGCTGGTAGACCCAACCGGTTTCCACCAGGCGTAAAGGGTATTTTCAAGCAGATCACTCCGGGATGAAGTAAATTCATCAAAATCAAACTCATAGTTGCGATCCGGATCTCCATTTGAATCCAGCGTAAACTCTTTCTTGACAAACCACCCCAGGAACTGGTAACCCGCCCGGGTCGGCTCCACCGGACGGTGCGCCCAATGGGTATCGTCCGTTGGAATCTGGAGGGGATCCACATAGCTGCCCCCGTTGGTTTCAAAATAAAGATAGGTGTAATCCCCCATCTCCGGCCATAAGACCAGGTTTTTGTCTACGGTCGTAGCGGTCGCGGTAGAAACATAAGGTACCTCTTTGGGTTCTGTGCCGTCGAGTATCTCATTCTCATCCTCATCAAAAAGATGCCAGTATTTGACATAGCGGTCCGAATCGATCTCATAGCGGACCCCTGTCGTGCTAAGGATGTCTCCGTCAGCGTAGAGCTCGGTGGCCAGTATATTATCCCCCTGCGCCCAATCTTCACTGACAAGTTTCGCGTCGTAATAGGTAACTGTAAAAAACTGTTTATAACCCGCATAGAGAACAGTATCCTTCGGCACACTGACAACGCCAAAACCGTTAAAGGGCTTCGTGCAATCCGGATCCAGATACCAGCCGGAAAAACGCTTTCCCTCATTTACACCGCTTCCTTCCGGCGCGTCCGGCATGACCAGTTCCTCACCCGGACTGATCATCTCCACGAAGTATACCGTATCCCCGTTTTTGAACGTATAGCCGGCTGTATAATTATCCTTAAATTCACCAGCCTCGTAAACCGCCGTGAGCGTAATCGTTCTCGATCCGTCCGTGTTCGCCGTCGAGATTGCCTCGCTGACGGTCAGATAGCTGTTGGGCTGATAGATATTGCCGTCAGAATCTTTCCATCCCCGGAACTGCTTGCCGTCAGGCTGGTCAACGGAAGCCTGGATAGCCACGCTGGCGCCGACCACGTATGCGTCAGGATCTTCCGGCGCGCGCACGGCCGTGCTTCCATCGTCCGCATCGTAAATGATCCGGAACTCACTCATGGGACGCCACTTAGCTTTCATATAAATTGAATGCTCTATATTCTCAATCGGACTTGTAAAGTCGAACAGCCCAGCCTCCTCGGGAATCGGATCGGTGCGGGGATCCATCAGGGGAGCTGCGCCTTCGGGATAAGCCCCGGCATCCGCATCGTAATTGCTCGTAAAGCTTTCATTCTCTTCATCATACTGCACATAATCTGAGATATCATACCAGCCAATCAAGCTGTACGCGCCGATACTCTTGATATAGGAATCCTCATCCTGGTGTTCCGCATCTTTTACCCAGTACTTGTAAAACGTCTGCTGGTTATCCCAGTTTACCTTGTCCTCGCCAATATACGGATGCTTCTCATACCAGAAGATCTCCTCGTCGTCCGACGTATAGTCATCCGCGACCTGAACATAATCCCGGGCAATATTGCTGTATTCAACGATTGTTTCCCCTTCATCAACCCAGAAGAACGATGAGTAGTCGTTGCCGGTAGAGATGCCATGCTCCAGCTCGCCCCCATCCGGGAAGACTTCTACGCGGTACTCTTTTTTAAGACCCGCATAGAAGGTCATGTCATGGTTGGGCATCAAGAGTTCCGTTCCCGCATCATCATCATCAAAGATAACCGGATCCGTGCACTCTTTGTCATAGTACCAGTAATACCTCCAGTTCTTCAGGGAAACATTCTCTACCGATGGGAAGTAAGCCATACCGTCATCGCTTGCCTTGATTTCCTCCCCATAAAAATAGGTGACATCCCTATTATCACTCCCATTCATTGGATTGATGAGGTGAATCGTCCACTTATTGCGGCTGTAATAAAGGTAATACGGTCCTTCCAGCCCCGCTTCCGTTCCCATAACGCCATTATAATTCTCACTCAAAGGCGGATAGCCCGCCACCTGTTCAAATCCCTCAATATCAAAAAACTCCTCGTCATAGGTTATAAAGTTGAAATTATGAAGTACATGTCTTTCAAGCTTATAGACGTGTTCTGCGCCATTGTCATAATTATTATCACTAAAATACCTGTATTTCTCAGTCTCCGCACTAAAATCCTCTATAGTCACCATTTCATCTGTTTTTTCATCTTCATCGATGACTTCCAGATAATAATAGTTGATTTTTGTAGCAGTCCCACTACTACTCATTTTACTGGTTGTATTTACCGGGGGCATAACTCCGGTAGCCGTAAAGAGTTCACTGAAAGAATTTGTCCCTGACGTTTCCGTCCACGAAATACAGCTAGACTGAACCGCATCTGATATAGACTCCACCCAATCTGTAAAAGCACCGTTCTCATATTCTCTGGTTTTTGTGGTCACTCGGGTTATCAGTTTTATAGGAAAATAATTTTCCAATGAATGACCATACAGTGCTTTGATCTCTCCCCCCAGCAGTCCATTTGCATATAGTAATGTTGTCCGCGTTGTCACAATCCGGCTATTATAATTATAATTGTCCAAGGCGCTTTCTGAGTTCACCGACCTCCAATAATAACGATAATACTGATAATCCGTATCCTCTGCTTCTCCATATCCCGTAAAGCTCATCGTAATGGTCTTTCGATCCAGATAAATCCTCAGAACAGAGGAACCATCCGCCGCCACGCTGATTGTGGGAACATTGACCGTACTGAGCTGGAAGCCCTGCCGATCCTTCACATAGCTCGTACTTGTCGATTCTGTAAAAGCGTCTTCCAAAATCTCCTGATCCGTCCAGCTTCCTCTCTGGGCGGCTACAAGAGAACGCAAAGTTTCCAGATTGACAGCCGATCCCGTCGCAGCTTCCAGCGTGATTTCATGCTCTTCATCAGTCGGATCAAAAGTTTTTAAAAACTCATAATCCGTCTCGGTCGGATCCACGCCGGCCTCACAGGTTGACTTCTGGGCATAATAGACCACTGTATACGGCGCCGTACCGACTTCCCAATGCGCATAGAGAGTCGGGTCATAGGTGAGATCCTGGCTTTCTTTGTCTGTCTGTGTGATAAGCTTCTCCCATCCGTCTTCATACAGGGTACCATCAGCGGCAAAAACGCAGTCCTCCGCAAGGCCGCTGTCGTAAGACTTGATATACCAGCCCAGGAAATTATAACCATTGGCTTGAGGAATCTTATCCGCAGTCAAATTTCCCGGTTTCGTTCCCGGAAGTATATTCAAGGCTCCCACATAACTGCTTCTTGTCCCGTTTATCGAGGAAGAATTCCCGTCAAAATAAATATGATGGGAAGTCCCGACAATCGGATAGAGCTTCTTGTCCCCATCCATCGTGAGGGATTCTACCTTGCTTTGATCCCCATAGGGCGATTCTGTCCAATAGCGGAAATAAATGAACCCTTCCTCGTCATTCTGGATGGGGATATACGCCACATAGTTATCTGTATTTTCTGCGTCATTGGGTTTTAGTACTGTCCCGGCAGCATACTCCCGGGTCTCCACAATCGAGCCAACCTGATCGTAATAGGTCAGCGTGACTGTCGGGTCCGTAAAATCAGCAGCCAGATACACTTTCTCCTGTGTCTGGACCTCATTGCCGTTCTGATCTGTGGTATTGGCCGCAATGCCCGATACCGTCCCCCAGCCATTGAATTCCGTATTCGAAATGGAGACATTGTCCCCCTCAACCGTCACTTCATGCCAGCAGTTGAAGCGCCTCTTGTTCTCTACCGGATCCGTCGGCTCAACCAGCGTGTCGCCGTTATTTAAGACCTGGCGGTACTGGGTGTATTCATTTGCCCAATTCCCCTCATCGTCTTTCTCCGTATCCTTCAGGAAGTAATAGGTCCGGATCGGATCCAGGGTGGTGACGACATAGACGGAGAAGCCACGGGCCAGGAAGGAAATTTTTCCCTCTTCAATCCCGGAGATCTCCACGCGTTCCCGGCTTCCATCCTCCAGCAGATGGTAGACGGCAAAAGAAGCGCTGCCGGAAAGAGCTGCGTCGGCAATCGTCACCTCCACCGGACTGCCCTCCTCCGGCTGCCAGCCCTCGTTGATCGTGATGTCGTAGGCGCAGAGCGCGCCCTCGATATCCGTCTCCGCCGGGGCGACCGATACGTCCGCGCCGGCCGGCAGCTCGCCGGAGAGGGAAACCGCAGCCCCGTTCCCGACGCTGACCGGAATGGTCTGCTCCTCCATGAGGACCTCTCCTTCGGCCAGGGCAATCCCCTGCGCTTCACTTAAAAGAATGGTCAAATCCTCGCCGACTCTAGCGGTCGTAAGAGGCATGCCAAGGACTCCGTCCTTGACGGAGTAGAGATTGGCGTGTCCCATATTTTCCGGAATGGAGTTCACATGGATCACGGCCTTTATGAAGCGGCTGGAGGGCGTAAATACATAAGCCTCTGCCGCACCGTCAACCTTGATTGCCTCTGCAGCAGGACGCCGAAGTTCATACCAGGGCTTTTCAAAGCTGACGGAAAGAAGCGGTTCTTCCGATACAGAGCTTCCGGCCTCTAATTCATCTGCCAAGCCGTTATCTCCCGCATCTGAATTTTCTGATAATACTTCGCTCTCAGCATTGTCTTCCAGCGAAGCATTTTCCTCCGACGGATTTTTTTCCGTCTCCGAAGGAGAAGCTGCCGATGAGTCCGCTTCCACTCGTGAATCCGAGCTGTCAGCTCCGCTGCCGAAGCCATATATATCCGCCTGGACCGGAACCGCAGTCATAAGCACCATAACCGCTGCCAAAAAAGCAGCTGTCAGTCTCTTACAAGTCTTCATCTTTGTCTTTTTCTCCTCCTCGATTATCTCAGTTTCAGAATCATGTGATCGTTCAAAGCAGCCTTGCGGAATATTTATTGCAAAAGGTAAATGAATATACCCTTCGCCATAATAATCTATACTGATTCATAATATCGTATATTCTCATTTTTATCAATGTTTTTTTAATGAATATCGATTAAAAGAATTTTTGTTCTTTAGATCTCAAAAAATAAAAGCCTGCGGAGCAAAGCGCCGCAGGCTTTCATTGCTTAAATCATTTGATTATTGAACCCTCAGCTTCCTCGTAACCAGCGTTACAACTGCCGCAAGGCCGATCATTACGACCCAGGGAAGCCAGGGAAGGCGGGTGCCGGTGGGAGCCGGAAGATCGCTGGTGGTGTAATAAAGCTCCAGCTTGCTGTCCCCAAAGTCCGTATAGGTGCTTCCGTCATAGCTGTACTGCCATACATTCGACGCCTTGTTGAACTTCACGTTCGTCAGCATCCGCTTGCTCGTATCGCTTGAGACAGCTCCCTTGACAAATTGGGCTGCCGGATCCGAACTCAGCGTATAATTATTCGCGACGTCATAGAGTAAATCCAGCGTATCGGCACTTATAGTGTAAGTGTATAGCAGCTGATCCTCCGTCACGCTCGTGAGTTCCACATAGGCGTTCTGTCCTTCCTTTACCGAAAGCTCAGCTGAATCCTGATAGACCGTGACCGGGAGCTTGACCGTTTCCCACTGGGCGTAGAGATGAGCCCTGTTATCAGTCTGTTCCAAGGTATTAACGCGAATATCCCCGTCATCCGGATAAATCTTTGTCCCGCCCTCCACAGACGCGCTTTCATTGGTGTACCAATAGAGGAACTTCCAACCTGGGCGGCTGACGGTGAACTTGCTCCCATTCACATCCGCATTCACCGGGAACGCCGTGTTAGGGTACATATCTGTATTAAACAGATTATGATAGTTCGCAAAATGGATACTGATAACTATCTCCTTATTTCCCTCTGTACCATACTCGTTGGTAATCAAGTCTTCAAGAACTGTGGTCTCAGGAACAAATTCCGCCCCATCTCCAGCCACATTATTCAGATGGTAGATAAGGGTAACCTCGCGGACATCCGCATAGCGGGCGTAGAGGACGACTCCCTCTGAAGTAAGCGTCACCGTATCTCCCGGATAGTAATCAACTCCCTGTCCGTTAGGATCGGTATTCCAGCAGATAAACTCATAGCTTCTGTCACCGTTTGACCTCGCAAGAACCGATCCGTCCTTGACCAGAGCCTTCGCGCCTGACAGGTAGCTGGCCGTATCCTGCACGCGATCTGTATAACCACTCACCGCGGTTGTCCCGGAAATTCCGCTTCCCGAAATAACAAGAGTATCAGGTTCATCGATATTGTAATCATAAACCGGAGAAGGCACATGCTTATCGATCCAGATTGGCTTGATTTCAATATCCTTAGTAATCACATCATTTACGGAGTATTTGTCCGCAGTTGTGGTATCCTGCCAGCCTCCGAAAGCCCTTCCTTTTATTTCCGTCTTAGGATTTCTGACTTCAAAATTAGTAAAGATACTTCCGTAAGATTTCGAATAGGTTCCATACGGATTATCTCCGGCTTCTGTATTTCCATTGGTTTCATTTCCATCCGAGTCATAGCCTATGGTTGTTATCGTAACTTCCTTTGTCTTCCAGGTCGCATATAAGACAAGGGGTCTTGTCGGCATGATCGCTCCGCTGTAGGCTTGAGGACTGAATCTAGTAACGGACCAACGATCAAAAACAATGTTTTCTATTTCGCTTTCAGGCTCAGCGACGTTTTCAAGCGCGCTCGCAATATCCGCCCCGTACTTAAGCTCAAGCGTCGTATAATTGCTTGTTTCACTATTCTTAAGCGTCAGTGTGTAGGTTTTAGCTGTATAATAGAAGTACAGATTACGTTCTTCGTCAGCGGTGGGATCGGAAGGTCCCCGGTACTCAGCAAAACCACTGTCATTAGCCTCATAACAATAGTTTCCATCCACTGCATTATCCAAGCCAAGAATCACATCATACCCGTCAAATGTCTTTGCCGATAAATATGTCACGAAAAAGCTTTTTGTTGTGCCGCTATCAGAAACCTTCTTAATATTTGCACTCTTTACATAATTGCTCGGAATCGTTATTTCCTGCCGGTAATTATATCCGTTGGCATCCGTATCGTTCCCGTCAAAAATATAATTGACTATGAAAGAATAACCCCCTGCCGACTGTGTCTCGAGTTGGAAATCAATTATTTTGTTTCCATCCTCATCACTTGCGTAGCCAAGCATCTCAGAGCTCACATCTGCCGGAACAGTGGCAAAACCGTTCGTCGATCCAGTATAATTCCAACTCGCATATTCCTTACCGGATTCCCCAACTGTCAAATAAGGACGGTCAGCATTTATATTAGACGAAGCAGGCCACACCATCGTCAGGGGCATATGATACCAGCCTGTGAAAGAATATTTATTGTCTCCGGTGGAGTAGGAATCGTCCCCACTATGAACGATATTGTCTGTCGAGGTTGTATCGAACCTGAATACATACCGTTTTCTGTCAAATCGGATGTTGGCAACCGCGTTTCCATCGTCTGTTATGACAATTTCAACATCACTTCCGATCCCAGCTTCACTTTCTCCCGGGCCTACATAAGTGAAATACTGAGCTTCATCCGTACTATAGTAAATCGGAAGATGATCCTCGTTTATCAAAGTAGGATCTTCGTTAGCCGCAATCCATTCCGGAGATGTAACATTAATCCTGCTTCCGATAACGCCTGTATAGGATTTAGAATTCTGATATTCATACGTTGTTTTTCCATCAGAAGCCTGCGTCCACCAGATAACCGTATAGTTGGCTGTCTTGCTGGTATTCCCTACCGGCTCCCACCAGGCATACAACGTATCTTGAGAAAGCGAAGAAGTGTTAAAGTCAAACTCCAAGCTTCGATCAACTTCACCCTCTTCCGTCAGCGTATATGTTTCTTGTGTAAACCATCCAAGGAACTGGTAACCGTCGCGAACGGGCTCTACCGGTCGATGAACCCAGTGAATGCCATCCACCGGTATCTGAATCTGTTCCACGTAACTTCCGCCATTAGAATCAAAGTAAAGGTATGAGTATTCTTCCATCTTGGGCCAGAGAATCAAATTCTCAGTCACATTCAATCCTGTTGATGTAGAAAGATAAGGAACACCGTTTTCTTTTACCTTTTCACCGGCTTCATTGTAAACATTCCAATAAACAACATGACGGTCAGAATCAAATTCATATCTGACAGCAGCTGTTTCCAACTCCGCATCAGCAGGATAAAGCTCGGTGTCCAGCACGTTATCTCCCTGAACCCAGCCATCCTCGCCGCTCTTTGAATCATAATACGTGATAGAAAACATTTCTGTGTATCCCGCATAGAGAATCGTATCTTTCGGCACACTCACTACGCCAAAACCATTAAAGGGTTTTGTGCATTCCTGATCAAGATACCAACCGTCAAATTGTTTTCCTTCATTTTCACCAATTCCTGTCGGCGCGTCCGGCATGACAAGTTTTTCACCCGGACTAATTATCTCCTCATAATAAACATTATCACCATTTTTAAAAATATAATCAGCTGTATAATTATCCTTATAAGCCCCAGGCTCATAGCATGCTGTTAAAGTAATTGTTCTTGAACCATCGTTATTAGCTGTTGAGATTGCCTCACTGACCCTCAGAAGGCTGTTGGGCTGATAGACATTACCGGCTGAATCCTTCCATCCCCGGAACTGCTTTCCATCCGGCTGATCTACTGAAGCCTGTACCAGAGCATTGGCGTCAACTACATAAGAATCAGGATCTTCCGGAGCGCGTACTACAGTGCTGCCATCATCGGCATCATAAACAATTCTAAACTCACTCATAGGCCGCCATTTTGCTTTTAAAATAACCGGCTTTGTAACACGCGTCGAAAAATTATAAAGTTCAGCTGTTTCCGGGACAGGATCTGTTCGCGGGTCCATTGCGCCCGTATATGAATTGCTTGCGCTATCATAAGTATTTTCACCTACGGCATCTGTAATATCATACCATCCAATGAGACTGTAGGCTCCTATATTCCTGATGTAGTACGCATCCTCCATATCTTCATTCTGTTCTGTCCCCAGAGGCCAATACTTGTAGAATCGCTTCATTTCGTACTCGGAATCAGCAGCGCTTTTTGCCATTTCCTGCTCATAGGGATGCTGCTCATACAAATAGACTTCCGTATCCTCCGGTATAGAATCGACCTTTACATAATCACGGGTAATATTGCTGTATTCGGAAATTAATTCACCATGATCGGCATTGAAAAAAGAAGCATACGTATTTCCTGTCGCAATACCGCTTTCCAGCTCGCCTCCATCCGGATAGATTTGAACAACATATTTTAATTTCAAGCCTTCATAAAGTTCAATATCCCTGTCCGGCATAGTAAAATCAGAGAAGTCAACCGGAGAAGTACATTCTTTATCATAATACCACCAAATGCTATTCCCCTCGTCATCCTTTCTCATTGGCTGAGCATATGGAATCTCAAATTTAAATTTTTCCAAATCATCTTCTTTTATTTTCAGCTTAAACTTTACGCCTGAGATTTCCTTTTGATCATTATCATCAAGTGTATTTTTAAGTGTAATATTATGCGTATTAAGCTTATAATAGTGATATATATCATAGTTATCAATATCCGAATGATACTCTATAACCGGCTCATCCGTTCCGCTTTCGCTTATGACTGTATATTCCGGATCTGATGTCAACTGCGTATAACCCGTCATATCACGAAAATCCAAGGTTTTCTCTCTGTACTGATTTATATACCCATTCCACTCAACGGAATGAAATTCCTCGTAGAATCCATCTATCAATTTATACTTTAAGACCTTGTTCCCATTACCATCTTCAATATAGTCGCCATCCTTATCCTCTGCGTACTCACCCATGTTATTTTGGATTTCCGCAATATCAACATTTGGATCCACTTCAAGATAATAATACATTCGATTATCTTTTCCGTTATATGCGTTATGAACCAAATATTGATCGCTGCCATTTTCGCCAAGGTAAGGCATCTCTTCTACTGATTTCTGCAACTTATGAAAGATCTCATCACTGTCAGAAGTTCCATACCAACTGGCCGTTCCTAATGTAAGAGTATATCCGGTATAGGTTTGCACATAATTACCATCAAAATATCTGAATACGCTTTGATCTTTTATCGGAAAATAATGATTTATCTTTTGTCCATACAATGCTTTTATTTTTGCCAATTCCGGAAATGCTATATCATTATTCTTGTATCTAGGGATTCCTAATGCGTTTTTATAGTAATAGCCTCCGGCAGCGTTAACATCAATGATGTCACTGGAACTTGGCTTCTTATCGTTTATATTTATGGTGTAATCCATCAAATGCAGAGTATAAACCTTCCGGTCAAAGTATACTTTAACAACCCCGCTTCCGTCCGCATTTGCCGTTGCCGGGTTTGTCTCCGTATTTGTAAGAGTCGTATTTACCACAAATCCGTCCACTTCCTCACCATAGGCAGCTTTATAATGACTTACATCCGGATTTGTTTTATCATCTTGATTGACGTATAAATATTCCGCTGCATCTTTTTCCGGATCATAGTAAATCGGATCTCCCACCATTGGAGCCTCTTCACTGTCCGCTGTGATGGTTCTGACGGAACGAAGAAAGTCATACGTTTTTTCGCTATCAGCGGCATCAGGACTATCCGTCTTTCTCTGTACATAATATACAACGCTATATCCGACCCGGGTTTCCTCCCAGTGGGCGTAAAGGGTAGGATCATAGCTCAAATCATAGTTGGCGTAGTCAGGGTCATCCGCTATCGTCTGGGTAATAAGCTTTTTCCATCCGGCTTCCTGCAGCTCTCCCCCAGCGTTAAATACGCAGTCATTCTCGTCTGTCACGTAGGACTTAATATACCAGCCAAGAAACTTATATCCCTCGGCCACGGGAACTTCCGCTCTCAGCGGATGAGACTCATCAAATGGATCTGTCCCCGGATTTACAGACAGGCCGCCCACATAGCTGCTCTTTGTACCATCAAGAACAGCATCATTTCCGTCAAAATAAATATGATGGGAGGATCCGACAATCGGATAAAGCTTCTTGTCCCCATCCATCTTAAGAGACGTCGTCTTCTCCTTGTTCCCATAGGGATCATCTGTCCAATAGCGGAAATAGACAAATCCATCCTCGTCATTCTGGATGGGGATATACGCCACATAGTTATCTGTATCTTCCGCGTAATTGGGATTAACTTCTGTCCCGGCAGCATACTCCCGGGTCTCCACAATCGAGCCGACCTGATCGTAATAGGTCAGCGTGACTGTCGGATCCGTAAAGCTCGCAAGCAGGTACACCTCCTCCTTCGTCTGGGAAACCACAGTTCCATTTTCATCCACTTCGTTGGCCGCGATGTCCGATACCGTCCCCCAGCCCTCAAACGCCGTGTCCGAAGCTGTGACCGTATCCCCGTCAACGGTCACTTCATACCAGCAGTTGAAGCGCCTCTTGTTCTCTACCGGATCCGTCGGCTCAACCAGCGTGTCGCCGTTATTTAAGACCTGGCGGTACTGGGTGTATTCATTTGCCCAATTCCCCTCATCGTCTCTCTCCGTATCCTTCAGGAAGTAGTAGGTCCGGATCGGATCCATGGTGGTGACGACATAGACGGAGAAGCCGGGGGCCAGGAAGGAGATTTTTCCTTCTTCGATCCCGGAGATCTCCACGCGTTCCCGGCTTCCATCCTCCAGCAGATGGTAGACGGCAAAAGAAGCGCTTCCGGAAAGCGCGGCGTCGGCGATCGTCACCTCCACCGGACTGCCCTCCTCCGGCTGCCAGCCCTCGTTGATCGTGATGTCGTAGGCGCAGAGCGCACCCTCGATATCCGTCTCTGCCGGGGCGACCGATACGTCCGCGCCGGCCGGCAGCTCGCCGGAGAGGGAAACCGCAGCGCCGTTCCCGACGCTGACCGGAATGGTCTGCTCCTCCATGAGGATTTCGCCCTCGGCCAGGGCGATCCCCTGCGCTTCATTTAGCAAAACGGAGAAATCCTCGCCGACTCTGGCGGTCGTAAGAGGCATGTCAAGAGCTCCGTCCTTGACGGAGTAAAGATTGGCATGTCCCATGTCTTCCGGGATGGCGTTGACATGGACCAGGGCCTTTATGAAGCGGCTTTGGGAGCTGAAGCGGTAGGCTTCCTCCGCCCCATCGACAGCAAGAAGGTCAGCCGTCGGATTCCCCGGAATATACCAGGGCTTTTCAAAGCTGATGGAGAGAAGCGCCCCCGGCTTCCCGTCCGAATCATTTTCAGCCGTCGAATCAGCTTCCCCGTTCCCAGAGGCCTCAAGAGAGCCTTCATCAGATTCCGGCTCCTCCGCTTGCGGCAGCGTTTCCGAAGACGAAGCTTCCGCGCCCTCGGAATGGATCGCCTCGCTTTCCGCGGCCGGCGTAAGCTCCGCAGCTTCCTGCGCGGGGCTTTCCTCCTTTATCCCAAAACCGTAAGTATCCGCATAAGCCGGTGCCGCCGTTGATAGCACCATGATGAAAGTTAAGAGCAGCGCGGCCATCTTTTTAAGTGTCCTTGACATTTTCATTGCCTACCCCCTGTCAGACGTGTATCAGAGCCAACATATAAGCTATTTCATTGTAACTCATTTTTGGCAGATTTTCAATATCAGGTAAGCATATATATATTTATACAAATAGGGCTTTTCATACCTATTTTCTCAAAGTCGGGGGATCACTTCCCCTTCCTCTTAAGGGGATACATAAAGATTGCCCGCCGAATTGCCCCGCGTTCCCGCAATTTTTAGCAAAAAAAAGCCGCACAGGAGGCAATTCCCCTTCCTGCGCGGCACGCTTTCTTTCATTCATTTCCTTCTTCAGTTCTTATTTCCGACCGTCCGCATCACCCTTTTCACCAGGTAGTCCAGACCCGAGCCCGCCCGGACAAAGACCGGGGGGCAGCCCGGCTTCGCGCGGACATAGCCCCGGCTCGGCCCCTCATAGACCTTGCCGGTAAAGAGGTGGATCCACAGATCCTCCGGCAGGAGGACCCGCCGGCGCATCTCCCCCTTTTCCAGCAGAGGGGCGACCAGGATATCCCGGCCCAGCAGGTATTCATTTTCCTCTCCGAAAGCATATTCCTCCTCGTAGTGGTAGAATAAGGGCCGCATGACCGGCAGGCCCCCGAAGGCCGCTTCCCGCAAGCAGCGCTTCAAGTAGGGCTTCAGGAGGACATGGAGCTTCGCGCACAGAGCCGTATGGGCAAGCAGGGCGGGATCCGTATCAAAGCGGGCCCCCTCCCCGGGATCATTTTCATCCTCCAGAAGGAGAAGCGGCGAGAAGACATTCATTTCCATCCAGCGCATGAGGAGCTGCCGGCCTCTATGCCCGCCGCCGGGTCCGATCTGGCCGCCCGCATGTGAATGGACGATGGGAAATCCGCTCATGGCCAGCGAGAGGGCCGCCGGGATCACGGAGGACAGCCCTTCTTCCCGCGACCAATCCGCGCGGCGCCGGCCGCTCCAGATCAGATCCGCCGCGGCAATCTCCTCGATATTGCCGGCCCCGGTGAAGAAGAAGACGACTCCGTCCTTCTCCCCCTCGCACACGGCTTCCCGGTTGATCCGGGCCCAGAGGGCCGGCCAGCGCCGGTTGAAGCTCTCCGGCGTCTCCCCGCTCATAAGGACCGCGTCTTCCGGAAGACCCTCCGCATAGTCCGCCATCCAGCCGCCCAGGCCGATGCCGATCATGTTCTCTTTGATGATCCCTTTAAACCATTCACAGGCGTCCGGGTTTGTAAAATCGACTCTTCCGGCCGCAAATGAGTCGAAGCGGAACCTGTAAACCTCCCCTTTTTTATTCCTGAGCAGGTAGCCCTGGGCGGATGCCTCCTCATAGAGGGACCTGCCTTCCGCAAGGTAAGGATTGATATAGCCGATAAAACGGACCTTCTTTCTTCTCCAGAATTTGATTCTCGCCTTCAGATCATGGTAGAGCACCGGATCCGCTTCCCAGTTCCACGCGGGCCGATAACCTGTGTCCGAGCGCCGGCAGCCGCACCAGTCGGGCAGCCAGACCCCGGAAACCGCGCAGCCGGCTTCCTGCGCCTCCATAAGCCTCTTCTCGACAAGCTCCGTTCCTCCCTGGAGCTTCAGAATCGCCCCGTCGAAAACCCAGTCGGGAAGCTCGCACTGGTAGCCCAGGAGGTTCGTCATCCTGGCGGAGAGCGCGGGAAAATCCCGGGCCTCGCCGAAACGTAGGCGAAGCGGCTCCCCGAAGGCCAGAATCGTTTCCCCTTTCTTCCGAAAGTCAAAGGTCAGGCCGCCTTCCGCCTCCGCATGGACGAAATATTTTTCCGAGGAAATGAAGGTCGGCTGCGTATACACGAACTCCGTGTCGAGCCGGCCGCCGAAGGGCTCCGGAAACCTGCCGGCCGCCCAATTGACAGCCTGCCGACGGAGGTCTTCCCCGCTCCCTTTGCGGCGGACGCGGATGCCTGAGGGATGAATCTCCAGCTTTTTCCCTTTTAAATCCAGGCTTTCGGAGGATTGGCCGCAGCCGTAGAGGTGTTCATTTCCCGGAACCTTGAGATAGATTGCGACCCTTTCAAAGCCTTCGGGCAATCCTTCCGCCATGTCGACTGCCGTAATCCCGTCCCCCCATTCGCGGATCTGGAGGCGAAGGCTGGTTCCCGGTTTCTCCTCAAAGACAAAAACCAGGTCATAGCCCCCTTCCGCTTCCTGAACGGAGCCGTCCGCCGGGTGGAGCCAGCGTCCCGGAAGATATGGCAGCTCCCTGCCGCGGAGGCTGACTCTGCAGCTTCGTATGATATCCGACAATTTCATGAAGATTCCCGCTTTCTTTCTGTGTTCCCTACCATAATAACGCTTCAAAGCCCGTTCAACAAGCCTTCCGGGAAAAAAAGGCGGCTCCGTCCGGAAAACTCCATGACAAAACCGCCCTTCAGCTTAAATTCAGATGACGATTCAGATACCAAGGAAACCTGAATCCTTAAGTCCGGTTCCTTAGGCCCCGGCCACCGCGTCCACAAAAGCATCAAGCGCGGCCATGTCCTTCTCATGAAGGGCGCTCTTGATTGTCAGCAGCGGCTCGATAATCTTCACATTCTTGAGGGCGGCAAGCTTCTCGCATATCAGCTTGCCGGAGGCCGGAGCCCAGGTTCCGTTCTGGGCAACCGCGAATGTGCGGTTCTTGACGTCCAAGGCCGCCATGTCATGCAGAAGCGCGTCCACCGGCAGATAGATCCCGTTGTTGTAGGTCGGGCAGAAAATGACAATCTTGCCGACTCTCCAGATCTCGGAAATCAGCTTGGAGGAATGGGTCTTCGAGACATCAAAAACCCTGACCTCGCAGCCGGCCTTCTCGCGGAGCTTCGCGGCAAAGGCCTCCGCCGCTGAGGCGGTGTGGCCGTAAAGCGAGCCGTAGAAAACGACGATGCCTTCCTCATCCGGCGTATAGGTGGACCATTTCTGATATTTGTCGATGAACCAGGCGATATTCTCCCGCCAGACCGGGCCGTGGAGCGGGCAGATCATCCGGATGTCAAGCTTCGCGGCCTTCTTGAGGACCGCCTGGACCTGGACCCCGTATTTGCCGACGATGTTCGCGTAGTAGCGGCGGGCGTCGTCCAGGAAATCCCTTTCAAAATTATAGCAGTCCGCGAAAATGCCGGAATCAACGGCGCCGAAGGTGCCGAAGGCGTCCGCGGAAAAGAAGGCGCCCGTGCAGGAATCATAGGCCATCATGACTTCCGGCCAGTGGACCATGGGGGCCATCACAAAGGTAAATTCGTGCTTGCCGGTTGAAAGCTTTTCTCCTTCCCTGACCACTATCTTTTTCATGGAGGCAAGCTCCGGGAAGAACTGGCCCAGCATCGTGAAGGATTTGGTATTTCCCACCAGCGTTACTTCCGGATAGAGCGAGGCAACGTTGGCGATCTGTGAGCAGTGGTCCGGTTCCATGTGGAGGATCACCAGGTAGTCCAGCTTTTTCCCGCCGAGGGCCGCTTTCAGGTTCTCGATGTACTGATCCGCCACCGTGACGTCCGCGGTGTCGAACGCGATGTTTTTCTCGTCCAGCACCAGATAGCTGTTGTAGGAAACTCCGTTCGGCAGGGGAAAGAGGTTCTCGAACAGTTCGAGCCTCCGGTCGCTTCCTCCGATCCAGATGGTATCCTCCGCAATCGCCTTATAGTTGATCATTCTTCTTCATCCTCCGTGTTTTCATTTTCAGTAACCGTTTCCTTGATAGCCGCGTCTACAACTTTGATATCGCGGTCTTTCAAAATCGCCTTTTCCGCCAAAATCAGCGCGCCGACTGCCGCGCCTGCGCAGGCTGCGGGCAGAATCAGCAGCTTAAAGATTTTTTTGAACATAACTATTTTCTCCTTTCTGCCGCTCCTACATGGTCAGATGCAGGGCCCGGGTCGCGATCATAAAGTAAACCGTCAGGGAAATCGCGTCCACGATGGTGGTGATCAGCGGGCTGGCCATGACCGCGGGGTCGAATCCGATGCGCTTGGCGATCAGGGGCAGCGAGCAGCCGATGGTCTTGGCGATCATGACGACCAGTACCAGGGTCCCGCAGACGATGGCCGCGATCTCCACCGGGATCCGGTCGATGAGCAGCAGCTTTACGAAGTTCGCTCCCGCCAGGGTGATCCCGCACAGGACCGCGACCCGGATCTCCTTCCACATGGCTTCGAATATATCTCCGAACTCGATCTCGTTCAGCGAAAGCCCGCGGATGATGGAGACGGAGGCCTGGGAACCGGCGTTGCCTCCGGTGTCCATGAGCATGGGAATATAAGCCGTCAGGATGACGTGGCTGGCCAGGGCCGCCTCGTAGCTGGTGATGATGGCTCCTGTGAAAGTCGCCGAGATCATAAGGAGGAGCAGCCAGGGCATACGGGTCTTATAGGTCTCCAGGATCCCTACTTTAAAATAGGGTTTCTCCGTCGGTATGATGGCCGCCATCTTCTCGATATCCTCGGTGGCCTCTTCTTCCATAATGTCGATGACGTCGTCGATCGTGATGATCCCGACCATACGGCCCTCATTGTCCACGACCGGCATGGCCGTGAAGGCGTACTTCTGGAACATCCGGGCCGCTTCTTCCTGGTCCGTCAAGGTATTGATGCTGATGACGTTGTCGTTCATGATCTCGCCGATCACGTCGTCTTCATTCTTAAGGAGCAGATAACGGAGGGCAACCGTTCCGCGGAGGACCCTCTGATCGTCCACGACATAGCAGATATTGATGGTTTCGGAGTCAAGTCCGATCCGCTTGATCCGCTTGATCGCGCCTTCCACCGTCATGCTTTCCCTCAGTTCCACGTATTCGACCGTCATTACCGATCCCGCGGAATCCTCCGGATAGCGGAGCAGGTGGTTGATATCCGCCCGGGTCTCGGGACTTGCGTTTTTCAAAATCTTCCTGACGACGTTGGCGGGCATCTCCTCCAGGAGGTCCGTCGCGTCGTCTGCCATCATGTTGTCGATGATGTTGGACGCTTCCGTCTCGGACAGGGACTGGATGATATACTGCTGGTCGTCGATCTCAAGGTCCGAGAAGACGTCCGCAGCCATACTTTTGGGAAGGATTCGGAAAATGCGGAGCGAGTCCTCATCTTCCATGTCGTCCATGATGCAGGCGATATCGGCGGTATTCATTTCCGCAAGGACGTCCCTGAGCTCCCGGTACTTCTTTTCAGAGAGAAGCTCCCGGAGGAACTTCTCATCCACGAGTCTTTCTTGCGCTTCCATATGGCACCTCCATTATTAAAGGATTGGTTTTCTTCTGTTCGTGATACGGACTGTCACTATTCACAAGACCACCTCCTCTTATAAGGATTTACCTTTTTTCTATGTTGATGGGAACGGTCAGATCAGCCCGAAGTCCTTCATGGCGGCTTTGAGCTTCTCCTTGTGTTCCGCTTCGAGTTCGGTCAGCGGGCTTCTCATGGGGCCGGCCTTGATGCCGATATAGGTGAGAGCCGTCTTGACCGGAATCGGATTGACTTCGCAGAACAATGCCTCGATGAGGGGGAGCGCCTTAAGCTGAAGCTCCCTTGATCCCTTAACGTCGCCCTCGAAGAAACGGGCGCAGATGTCGTGGGTCTGTCTGGGCGCGATGTTGGAGAGCACGGAGATGACTCCGATTCCCCCGAGCGCGAGGAGCGGGACGATCTGGTCGTCGTTTCCGGAGTAGAGGTCCAGGGAATCTCCTGCCAGCGCCATGGTCTTGGCCGTCTGGGAAATGTTTCCGGTGGCGTCTTTGATCCCGACGATGTTGGGAACGTTTTGGGCGAGGAAGGCTGCGGTCTCGGGAAGGATATTGCAGCCGGTCCGGCTGGGTACGTTGTAGAGGATGAGCGGCAGGGAAGTCGCCGCGGCAATTTCCGTATAATGGGCGATCAGGCCCTTCTGGGTCGCCTTGTTGTAGTAGGGCGTTACGATGAGCGCCCCGTCCGCGCCCGCTTCCTCCGCCTCTTTCGTGAGCATGACGGCGGTCTCCGTGCTGTTGGAGCCGGTTCCGGCGATGACCGGTATGCGGCGGGCCGTCCGCTCAACGCAGTAACGAATCACATCGATGTGCTCTTTTTCGGAAAGCGTCGCAGACTCACCGGTGGTTCCGCAGACGATGATGGCGTCGGTCCCGTTTTCGATCTGGAAATCAATCAGCTTTCCGAACTCTTCATAGTTGACGCTCTTGTCTTCGTTGAACGGCGTAGCGATGGCAACGCCTGCCCCTTTAAAAATAGCCATGGCAATAATCTCCTTTTAATACTGACGCAAACGGGAAGCGGTTTTCATTTTCCCGTTTACTCCGCTGAATTTGCGCCGCTTCACGCGGCAAAATGCCCTTGCAAATCCGCGCGCATCCTTGCGGAACGTTTACAGCGAACGACGAAAATATTCTTCATCGCTATAAAAGATAACAGCAATATCCCGGCAAGTCAACAGCGGATTGCGAATTTTTAAAGGATTGCGGGAACCTGAAACGAGGAGTTCTCCCCGAAGCCGCTGCTTCCGCGCTTGCCATTTCTGCTGTAAAAAGGTACAATATTAGTAACTGTTCAGCACCCCTCATAAATCCACGGCTTGCAGGCCGGAATGCTTGCATTCCGGACAAAAACCGCGGATTTATGAGGGGCGGGCAAGACGCGAAGCGTCTCTGACCGCCCTCATGAAGCGGCCGCCTGCGGCCGCGAATGGGGGTACTGAACAGCTACATAATATGTAAATAGGAAATGTTTATGTTAGTACGGATGGCGTAGGTGAATAATATGGTTTATATTCTGCAAATAGCATTTATCATAATTCTTTTAACCCGGTGGAATGCCGGTAATAACTGTTATAAAATACTGGTCCTTTTGCAAATGCTCTCTTTTGCGTTTGCGCCGCTTGTTTCAAACAGAGTGATATTTAATAGTTTCCTTACATATTTTAATGTTATTTTTAGTCTGTTAAATATATACCTGATCACTCGTCCCTGGAAATATTCCGGCTTTCATTCAATAACAATAGAGAATGAAGACTTTTATTCCTTTTATAAAAAAGTGCTGTATGCAGTTTTGCTGTTTACTATAATCAATAATTTGATTGTATTTCTATGTGTTAAAATTTATATGCCGGATATTGCCTTGTTGAAAGCTCAACAGGGATATAAAAAACTCTATGACGCCATCCCGTTTTTTGGGATTTCTTATCGCTATACAGCCATAAGCCGTAATTTTGGTTTCCTTGCTTTACCTTTATGTGTCTATTATATTAACAGGAGATTGTATAAAGAAGTTGCAAAGGCATTTATTTTATCCTTGTCTTCTTTATTTGGCGCACTGGGCACTTATTCAAGAGCACAGTTGCTGACATATGCAATGATTGTCATATGCTTTTATTTTTATGTAAAAGAATTATTCCATGCTGAGATCAATGCATTCATTATGAAAATGCTAAAATATCTCTTTGTATTCATTGTTGTAATATTTGCTGCAGTAACGATCAGCCGCTTTTCTTCCGCTACTATGAATTATTATGGAGATAGAATTCCGAAGGATTCATATATTACGGATCCTGTGTTATACAGTGTTTTTGAATATGCCTCATCAGGCTTTACAAATGGCGTTAATCAACTGGAATTACACGAAAGCAGCGACATATTGTATGGAGAACCTATTGTTTATGATTTAATGCTGATGGCTTCGTATTTTCGTCTGACGTCCTGGAATGCGGAAGATTATAAAGTACGTGTTATGAACTCGTACAATAAGGAGGGGTTGAACCCTGGAAATGGATGGAGTTCTTTTCATGGCTATACGTGCAGAATGGTTAAAGCCGTGGGTTATTTTTTCACATTGCTCACAAGTATAATCTACTATAAATATGTGCGTATAAAATCCAGCAAAAAGACGATCAGCATTAAATCTTTATCTATATTGATTTTTTTACTTTTGGTAAGTATTAATTCGATATATTATATGGATTATTCAGCAGCGCTGTTCCCGTTGTTATTTTATATAATTCTTTATTTCATGTACAGCGTTTGCAGCAGTATGAGCCGGGTTATAAATCAGGTATCATGTTGTAAATCATCTTCACAGGATGTTGTATCGGCCTGTGACGAACATTAATAGATAGAGTTTCATGATATTGAGGAGATGGTGATTATGTTTGATTTATCTAACTTTGTTAGTCTATATGTAACAAAACGAAATACATCGATGTTTAGCGCGGATATCATGTTATATAAGGACGAATTGAGCAGCAGAATTAAAGGAAAAACGGTTCTTGTCATTGGAGGAGCAGGTTCTATTGGTTCCTCTTTTATCAAAGCTCTCCTGCCGTTCAAACCATCTGTGCTGGTAGTGGTCGATATAAATGAGAACGGGTTAGCTGAATTAACAAGAGATCTTCGCTCCACTAAAGATATGTATGTTCCGGATCATTATTTCACTTATCCTATGGATTTTGCCTCTCCTGTCTTTGAAAAGGTTTTTAGAAAATATGGAGGATTTGATATAGTAGGGAATTTTTCTGCCCACAAGCACGTTCGCTCTGAAAAAGACGTTTTTTCCATAGAGGCTTTGCTGCAGAACAATGTTCTTCATGCAAAACGATTGCTTGATCTTCTTTCCGAGTATCC
Source organism: Lachnospiraceae bacterium (assembly GCA_024695465.1). Classification (GTDB taxonomy): domain Bacteria; phylum Bacillota; class Clostridia; order Lachnospirales; family Lachnospiraceae; genus Chordicoccus. The sequence goes on from JAILID010000025.1 coordinate 85,949, forward strand.
GCCCGAGGAATATTTTTGCGTTTCAACAGATAAAGCGGCCAATCCTGTAAATATTATGGGCGCTTCCAAACGAATCATGGAAGATGTTATTTTCAGCTATTCTGATAAGTATCCTGTGAAAACTGCCCGTTTTGCCAATGTGGCATTTTCAAATGGCTCACTGCTGGCAGGTTTTTTGGCACGTATCCAGAAGCAGCAGCCATTGTCAGCCCCTTCTGATATCCGTCGATATTTTGTAAGTCTGGAAGAGTCGGGGCAGATTTGCCTGCTTTCATGTATTCTCGGAGAAAACCGCGATATTTTCTTCCCGAAGCTGGAATCAGAACAGATGATGACTTTTGACGCCATTGGAACGGAGCTGCTTAGAGTTCACGGATATGAGATATTGGAATGCAGTTCGGATGAAGAAGCAATTAATGAGGCTGAGAAACTGAAGAAGGGCAGTACTGTCTATCCGGTTCATTATTCGACTTCGGATACCTCCGGTGAAAAACCATTTGAAGAATTTGTAACTGAGCAAGAGAAGGCAGAATATGACAGGTTTAAATCACTGGGAGTAATAACGGGGAAGGAGATACCTGACAGAAATAAAATCGAAAGGCTATTTAAGGAACTTAACGAGGTATTTAGCCGGGATACCACTAAGGAAGAGATTATTGATATCATACATCAGTACCTGCCGAATTTTGAACATATTGAAACAGGAAAATCATTAGACAGTAAGATGTAAAAAGGAAAAAATTATGGAAAAATTTATACCTTTATCGATTCCTAACTTTGAGGGAAATGAAGAAAAATACGTTGTTGAGGCAATAGCTTCTACTTATGTGTCAACTGTTGGCGGATTTACAGTTGAATTAGAGAAAAAGTTAGCTTCATTCCTAAAAGCAGAGAACGTTGCTGTTTGCCAGAGCGGCACATCTGCTCTCCATCTTTCAATTGTTGAAGCAGGGGTGAAACCAGGAGATATTGTACTCGTTCCGCCGGTCACGTTTATTGCAGCTGTTAATCCGGTTAAATACCAATTTGCCAGGCCTGTATTTATAGACTGCGATAATAGTTTTTGCATGGATCCTGACAAGCTCCGGGCTTTTTGCGAAGAAGAGTGCGAATGGGATGGTGAGACTTTACGGCACCATGGCGCCGATGTAAAAGCAATTGTAGTTGTTCATGTATTTGGAAATATGGCTGATATGGAATCCATCATGGATACAGCTCATAAGTATAACATTAAGGTCATTGAAGATGCTACGGAAGCTTTGGGAACTTATTATACAGAGGGACCTTATGCCGGAAAGTATGCAGGTACGATAGGCGATTTTGGATGCTATAGCTTTAATGGAAATAAGATTATTACAACCGGCGGCGGAGGAGCAGTGACGGCCGGCGATTCAATGCGTGTAGATCATATCAGATTTCTTTCAACTCAAGCTAAAACGGATCCTCATTTTTACATCCATGACGAGGTCGGATATAACTATCGTATGACAAATCTTCAGGCCGCTTTGGGTGTGGCGCAGATGGAGGAACTGCCAGAGTTTATAAGAAGAAAGCAGCAAAACTACAGGCTCTATGAGGAATTATTTGAAAATTTTGAGTATGCTAAGCTGATGCCGTTCAGAAAAGGAGTGGAATCGAATAAATGGTTCTATTCGCTTAATATTGATATGGATCGTGTGAAAGCCTCAATGCGGGAGATTATACTTGCATGTCATGATAGAGGTTTTGAAACCAGGGCTATTTGGGGACTTATCAATGAGCAGAAACCTTATCAGGGTGAAGAGACTTATAAAATTGAAAAAGCAACATATTATGCGAGAAGAATTCTGAACATTCCTTCCAGTACTCAAATCCGTGCAGAGGATATTCGATACGTGGCTGAGCAGCTAAAGCAGCTGCTGAGGGAGTTTGTCAATGGATAAACAGGAGATTAAACAATTTATAGGCACCGGTGATCTTACTCTCTCACGCGCAATGCAGGAGATAGATGCAAATGCAAATGGTATTCTCTTCATTGTCAACGACAATGGTGTTCTTATCGGCTGCTTAACAGATGGTGATATTCGTCGTTTTCTTCTGTCCGGGGGAAGATTGGACGATAAAGCTATTGATGCGGCAAATAAAAATCCGAAAGTGGCCTATGGATTGGAGGAGGCAAAGGTTCTGTATCATAAGAAAAATTATATTATGATTCCTGTTATCGATAATAACGGGCAAATCATTGATTTATTTAATGGAGAAAGAACCTCAATAAAAGCACGAAATCCTCTTCATACGCCTGTCGTAATTAACGCCGGAGGAAAAGGTACCCGGCTTGAGCCATATACGAAAATTCTCCCGAAACCGCTCATTCCTGTCGGCGAACTCCCGATCATTGAATTGATTATGAAGGAATACCTGTCTTATGCTTGTAATGAGTTTCACATTATAGTGAATTATAAGAAGGAACTAATAAAGGCGTATTTTGCTGATAATGAGAATCATTATAATATTTCCTGGTATGATGAAAAAAAGCCTCTGGGAACCGGTGGAGGATTAAGTCTTCTGAAAAAGAAATTAGACAGTACATTCTTTTTTGCCAACTGTGATGCGCTGCTTACAGCTAATTATGAACGTGTACTGGAGTTTCATAAGGAAAACAGAAATGTCATTACTATGATTTGCGCATATAAAAACATGACCATACCTTATGGAGTTGTAGATATCGGGATTAACGGTAAAATAGAAGGGATGACGGAAAAACCGTCGATGACATTCCTGACCAATACAGGGATTTACCTTGTTGAACCGGAAGTGATTGATGATATTGATGACGATGTTTCAATTGGTTTTCCTGATATTGTAGAGAGGCAGCGTCAAAAAGGTAAAAAGGTCGCGGCATTTCCCGTTAGTGAAAATGACTGGATGGATATGGGGCAGCTGCATGAGCTTAATAAAATGAGGACGAAACTTTACGGAGAGTAAATTGGAGGTAATGTATTGATAGAAAAAGTACTTCTGATTGGCGGAGGCGGACACTGTCATTCTGTTATTGACAGCATTGTCAGATCCGGCTTTTGTAAAGAGATAGGAATCGTTGAGAGCGATGAGGAAAACTTCTGTAAACTGAAACAAGACGCCATACTGGCCCCGTATCTGATTGGAATTGATGATGATCTTCCTGATTTATATAAAGCGGGGTGGACTAAAGCATTTATATCTTTAGGGAGCGTAGGAAATACGAAGGTCAGAAGAAAGATTTTTTCAAATGCAAGGAAGATAGGATTTGAATTAATAACGGTAATCGATTCATCAGCTGTAGTTTCAAATACAGCTTCTATTGGGGCCGGGTCTTTTATTGGAAAACGAGCTGTCGTGAACTCGGGAACAAAGATAGGCAGTTGTGCGATTATTAATACCGGATCGGTCATTGAACACGACTGCCTTATTGGTAATTTTGCACATGTCAGCCCCGGTGCTGTCATTTGCGGACAAGTCAAGATAGGAGATGACTCCCATTTAGGTGCCGGAAGCGTAGTGCGGCAGATGATATCGATCGGTACAAACAGCCTGATTGGCATTGGCAGCGTTGTTGTCAAAGATGTTCCTGATGATGTAGAAGCATATGGAAATCCATGTAGAGTGATAAAAAGAAAATGAGTGTATATATTATAGCCGAAGCCGGCGTGAATCATAATGGTTGTTTTGAGCTTGCATGTAAACTTGTCGATGCCGCTAAATCTGCAGGCGTTGATTGCATTAAGTTCCAAACCTTTAAATCGCAGAATCTTGTCTCATCTAATGCCCAAAAAGCAGAGTATCAAAAGGGAACGACCGGTGATGGATCGCAGGTTGATATGTTGAAAAAACTGGAATTATCTTATGAAGAGTTTCTGCTCCTTAAAGCCTACTGTGATAAAACAGGTATAACATTTTTGTCCACGCCGTTTGATTTGGAAAGTATAGATTTCCTGAATTCTATAGATATGCCTTTTTGGAAAATACCATCCGGTGAGATTACGAATCTTCCGTATCTCCTTGCTTTGGCGAAAACCGGAAAACCGGTTGTTATGTCCACCGGGATGTGCGATATGGCAGAAATCAGGGCGGCGATAAAGGTTCTAAGAGAGAACGGAACGAAAGATATAAAACTGCTTCATTGCAATACAGAATACCCCACTCCATTCGAAGATGTTAATCTTAAGGCGATGGAGACTATGAAGAATGCTTTTGGTCTTGATGTTGGTTACTCTGATCATACGAAAGGGATAGAAGTTCCTATTGCAGCGGCTGCATTGGGCGCTGTAGTAATAGAAAAACATTTTACTTTAGATCGAAATATGGACGGACCGGATCACAAGGCCAGTCTGGAACCGGATGAACTTGCCGGGATGGTTTCCGGTATCCGTCATATTGAGCAGGCGCTTGGAACAGGGGATAAGAAACCATCCTTATCTGAGAAGAAGAATATTGCTGCTGCCCGCAAGAGTATTGTGGCTAAAAGAAAGATTAAGATGGGGGATGAACTGACGAAAGACAATATAACCGTTAAGCGTCCGGGATCAGGGATCAGCCCGATGAAATGGTTTGAGGTTTTAGGGAAAAAAGCGGTCCGAGACTTTGAAGAGGATGAGTTGATAGAAATATGAAAAAAATTGCTGTCGTTACAACGACAAGGGCGGAGTATGGATTGCTCTCTCCGGTAATTAGAGAACTGCGTAAGCATGAAAGTGAAACTCTTAGAATGGATCTGATTGTTTCAGGTACACACTTAAGCAGGCAATATGGTATGACGATTGATGAAATAAAAGAGAGGATAGATTATAAGATACCCATATCCGTAAATTCAGAAACAGAATCAGATATCTCAGAGAATCAGGCGGAAGTTTTAGTGAAGTTCACTCAGCTGTTCATTCGAGAACAGTATAATTGTGTACTTTTGTTAGGGGATCGATATGAAACGCTGGCGATAGCTATAGCGGCAGGCAATTCGCATACCCCGGTTTTTCACCTTTGCGGCGGAGATACTACAGAGGGAGCTTTAGATGAATGGATTCGGCATTCCATAACAAAGATCAGTTATCTTCATTTTGTGACGAATGAGGAAAGCAGAAGAAGAGTCATACAGTTAGGCGAAGATCCTTCCCGAGTGTTCAATTTCGGCTCAACCAGTATAGATAATATTCTTAAAGCAGCTGACATGAGTAAAATTGAAGCGCTGCAGAGCATTGGATTGGCGGATTGCCGGTATGCTCTCTGCACCTATCATCCTGTTACGATGGAAACGGGCAGTGTTGATAACCAAATAAATGCTTTTCTCGAAGCGATAGAAGCTTTCCCGGACATTCAGTTTATTGTCACGAAATCAAATGCGGATCAGGGCGGAGCAAGAATAAATGCAATATTGGACGAGGCAGAAGGGAAGATAAGAAACCTGCATGTGTTTGCGTCGCTTGGGATCCGTCGGTATCTTTCATTAATGAGGTACTCCGAGTTTGTTCTTGGAAATTCATCGAGCGGGATTATTGAGGCTCCATCATTTCATGTCCCCACTGTGAATATTGGGGACAGGCAAAAAGGAAGGCTTCAGGCTGACAATACTATTAATTGTGCTTCTGATAGAGACAGTATTATAAAGGCAGTGAGGGCTGCGCTTTCTGATACGCATAAAGCACTTTGCGGAAAAATCTGCAGTCCGTATGGAGACGGTCATGCTTCAATACGGATAGCGGAAAAAACAATAGAAGCAGTCACTGAGGATACTATCGAATTAAAAAAGAGATTTTTTAATATTGTGTAAGGGAAGAATAATGAATATTGTTGTTATTGGACTTGGCTCTATGGGAAAAAGAAGGATACGTCTGATAAGTGAGATGTACCCGGAATACAAGATTGTCGGCGTAGATGGCCGGGAAGACCGTCGAAATGATGCTGCTTCACTGTTTGGGATTTCATGCTGTGAATCAATTTCGGAAATAGAAGAAGCGATTGATTGCGCGTTTATCTGTACATCTCCGCTTTCTCATTCCGGAATTATTACGGATTGTCTTCAACGCGGCTGGAATGTTTTCACAGAATTGAATCTGGTATCGCATTCTTATGATCAGAATATAAAACTCGCAAAAGAGAAGAACCGTGTTTTATTTCTTTCTTCTACATTCTTCTATCGCGAAGAAACAAAATATATCAGTTCAAAAATATCCGCAAACAAAAAGTGGAACTATGTCTATCATATTGGCCAGTATTTACCGGATTGGCATCCCTGGGAAAATTATAAGGAATTTTTTATCGGGGATAAAAGATCGAACGGATGCAGGGAAATATTGGCAATTGAGCTTCCCTGGCTGACAAGAGCGTTTGGTGATGTCGAATCGCTGCAGGTGATATCTGATAAAATGACAGATTTAAACATCGGATTCGATGATAATTATATGATCCAGATCGTACACAAAAGCGGGAATAAAGGCGCTTTGATCGTTGATGTTGTTTCACCGGCTGCGGTCAGAAAACTGGAAGTTTACTCAGAAAATGCATACTTGTCCTGGAACGGAACGCCTGATAGTATCAGCGAGTTCAATAAGAAAACGAAAAAGTTAGAAAATGTTCTCTTACAAGAGGCAGCTGAGCATAAAGATGGCTATAGTGCCTTTATTGTAGAGAATGCATACAAGAATGAAATAAAGGAGTTTTTCGATGTTGTTCTCCATCAAAAACAGCCATTATATGGATTTGAACAGGATAAGAGGATTCTTGAAATAATAGATTCAATAGGTGCATAAGTATGAACTCAATGAAGGTTTGCTTTGCGGGAGTTGGTTCGATTGCAAGGCGTCATATCAGAAATTTTCATGCTGTTTGTAAAGAGAAGGGGATTTCTGTTCAAATTGATGCTTATAGAAGATACTATGGAACTGAAGAGGGGGTTTCTCGAATTTATACACAGATTTGCGATGTTCCGGATGACTATGATATTATTTTCATAACGAATCCTACAGAAATGCATCTTGCATCATTAGAACAGTTCCATGATAAAGGGAAACATTTTTTTATTGAAAAACCAGTTGTTTCTTTAGGGCAGCTTGAAAAAGCCAGAAGTTTTCCAATAAGAGAAGATTCTGTGTATTATGTAGCAGCTCCGCTTCGATATAATGCAGTGATTCAATGGATCAGACAGAACGTTTCTTCTGATGATGTCATTTCTGTTCGCAGTATTTCTTCAAGTTATCTGCCTGATTGGCGGCCGGGACAAGATTACCGAAAAACGTACAGTGCCCATAGAGATTTGGGCGGCGGCGTCAGTATAGATCTTATTCATGAGTGGGATTATTTATCATATTTGTATGGTTTTCCTCAGAAGATGTATGCAATGATCGGCAGGAAGTCAGGACTTGAAATAGATAGTGATGATTATGCGATTTATCTTGCCGAATATAAAAATAAGATCATTGAACTGCATCTTGATTATTTCGGAAGGCATACCATTCGAGAGATTCAGCTGTTTACGAAAGACGATACAATTATTGGAGACATTGCGAATAATAGAATCTTATTCTTAAATCAGGGCAAAAAGATTGATTTTCATGAACAGCGTGATGACTATCAGAGAAGGGAATTAAGCTGTTTTCTTGATATGATAACGGGACGCTTACCGGTCGAAAATGGTTTTATGCATGCAATTGATGTGATGGATTTGACACAGGGGAGGGGAGAATAATGAATATACTGTTCACGATTTGCGGAAGAGGGGGTTCGAAAGGAATCAAAAATAAAAACCTGAAAGATTTTTGCGGGAAACCTCTTGTCTATTATACAGTATCCGTTATTGATTTATATCTGAAGAGACATCCTGAAGCGGAGGCTGATATTGTTGTGAATTCCGACAGTATGGAATTGCTTAACCTCGTTCAGAATAATGGCCTTAGGAAGGTAAACAGTATTATCAGAGATAAGAATCTGGCAGGGGATTTAGTTGGTAAAATAGCCGTTATAAATGATTGTCTGGAGAAGATGAATGAAATAACAGGACAATTATATGATATGGTTGTTGACTTGGATATTACTTCTCCTTTAAGGACAGTAGATGACCTTGAAGAGGTCATTAAGGTCCAAAGAGAAAAAAAAGCGGATGTAACAACAACTGCTGTAACAGCACGGAGAAATCCCTATTTTAACCAGGTCAGGAAGACGGAGCATGGATACAAAAAGGTGATAGAGTCCGCGTTTACTGCGAGGCAGCAGGCACCGGAAATATTTGATATGAATGCCTCCATTTACGCATATAACCCGGCTTATTTAAAGTCTGGAAAAGGGGTTCTTGAAGGTTATTGCGAAGTGGTTGAAATGTATGATACAGGCGTCCTTGACCTTGATCATGAAAATGATTTCGAATTAATGCAGATTATTGCCGATTACTTATATAACACAAAAGAAAAGTTCAGGGAAATAAAGACAAACATCAGATAAAGGAAATAAAAAAGGGTCCGGCAAACTTAAATGAGGAAAGAGAGATCAAAATAATGCGAATTACTGAATCATTTAACGGTAAAACATTGGTTATAACCGGAGGAACAGGAAGCTTTGGGAGTACAGTTCTCAAGCATTTTTTACCCTCTGATATCGGTGAGATCCGTATCATTTCCCGTGATGAGAAGAAACAGGACTGGATGCGGCACATGCTCCAGGCGCAGTATCCCAAGTATGCAGGGAAAGTGCAGTTCTATGTCGGTGATGTAAGAAATGTTGATTCTGTTCGAGACGTTATGTATGGAGCTGATTATGTGTTCCATGCCGCGGCGCTCAAGGAAGTTCCTTCCTGTGAGTTTTTTCCTTTGGAAGCTGTACGGACAAACATTAACGGCACTGACAACGTGATTACCGCTGCGGTTGAGAATAGGGTGAAGCGTGTTGTATTTCTTTCTACAGATAAGGCGGCTTACCCGATTAATACCATGGGCATGACAAAGGCAGTCGCCGAGAAGGTCGTTCAGGCCAGAGCCCAGAAAGCTTTTGAGCGGGGAGGCACAGTTCTCTCGTGTACCCGTTACGGTAATGTCATGTGCAGCCGCGGATCCGTTATTCCGCTTTTTATTGACCAGATTAAACGCGGTGCCCCGATCACTATTACGGATCCGAATATGACCCGATTCCTTATGAATCTGGATGAGGCGGTGGACTTAGTTGCCTTTGCTTTTGAGCATGCGGAGCCGGGCGATCTTTTTATCCAGAAGGCGGATGCCAGCACGATCTCGAATCTGGCAGACGGCGTTATGAAAGTATTTGGACAGACTGAGAAGAAGATCATCGGGACCAGACACGGGGAGAAGCTCTATGAGACTCTTATGACCAGAGAAGAGAAGCTTCGCGCTGCCGATATGGGCCGCTATTATCGTATTGCGCCGGATGGAAGGTCCTTGAATTACGACAAGTTTTATGTAGAAGGTAAAGTTTTGACCGAGAGTGATGAGGCTTATACCAGCCATAATACCAATCTTCTTGATGTGGATGGCGTTGTCCGGAAGATCATGGAGACGGATTATGTGAAAGAAGAGCTGGAAGGCCGCCCGCATATTGTGGAAGCGTAACGATCATTGTATAATAGCAGGTATCTGATGATTCTGATTATGAGAAAGGGAAGGATTAGATGGATTATCCAACGTGGAAAGAAAACGGCAGGATCAGGTTGATGATTATCGTTGGGACGCGTCCGGAAATTATCAGGCTTGCCTCCGTGATTAAGAAATGCCGCAAGTATTTTGATACGATTCTGGTTCATACAGGGCAGAACTACGACTATAATTTGAACGGCGTGTTTTTTAAGGATCTGGGACTTACGGATCCTGAACTCTACCTGAACGCTGTCGGTGCGGATCTGGGAGAGACGATGGGGAACATCATCTCGGAGTCCTATAAGGCAATGGTGCTGCTGAAGCCGGATGCAGTGCTGGTACTGGGAGATACCAATTCCTGTCTTTCGGTGATCGGGGCAAAACGTCTCCATATTCCGATCTTCCATATGGAAGCCGGAAACCGCTGCAAGGATGAGTGTCTCCCGGAGGAGACCAACCGCAGAATCGTGGATATCATTTCAGATGTCAATCTGGCTTATTCAGAGCACGCCAGACGCTATCTGGCGGAGTGCGGCCTGCCCAGGGAGCGCACATATGTGACCGGAAGTCCGATGGCGGAAGTCCTGGCATCTAATCTGGAATCCATTAAGGCATCGGATATACATACGCGTCTTGGACTGGAAAAAGGGAAATATATTCTTCTTTCTGCCCACCGCGAGGAAAATATTGATACGGAGAGGAATTTCATTTCTCTTTTTACCGCTGTCAACGAGATGGCGGAGAAGTATAATATGCCGATCCTCTATTCCTGCCATCCCAGATCCAGAAAGCGCCTGGAAGCGTCAGGCTTCAAGCTTGATCCCCGGGTAATCCGGCATGAGCCGCTTGGCTTCCATGATTACAACTGCCTGCAGATGAATGCATTCTGTGTAGTATCCGATTCCGGCACGCTGCCGGAGGAGAGCAGTTTCTTTACTTCAATCGGGCATTCGATTCCGGCCGTCTGTATCCGTACCTCTACCGAGCGTCCGGAAGCGCTGGACAAGGCATGCTTCATTCTTTCCGGCATAGATACGAAGGGACTGCTTCAAGCGGTCGATACGGCAGTGGAAATGGTCAGGGAAGAGAAGGATGGCGGCGCGGTTCCGGTACCTGATTACACGGACATTAATGTTTCGGATAAGGTTGTCAAGATTATTCAGAGTTATGTGGGCGTCGTAAATAAGATGGTGTGGAGAAAAGAGTCATGAAAATTCTTGTGACCGGTGCAGCCGGATTTGTCGGAAAAAACCTTGTAGAGAACCTTAAGAATATACGGGATAATAAGAACCGGACTCGTCCGGCTGTCCGCGTAGAGGAAATCTATGAATACGATATGGAAAATACCCCGGATGACCTTGATCGATTCTGTGCGGATTGTGATTTTGTTTTCAACCTTGCGGGGGTGAATCGTCCAAAGGATCCAAAGGAATTTAAGGAGGGGAATTATGGATTTGCCTCCACGCTTCTTAACGCGCTTAAGAGGCACGGCAATAAGTGCCCGGTGATGCTTTCCAGTTCGCTTCAGGCGACTCTGGCGGGGCGTTTCGGAACTTCAGAGTACGGTCTTTCCAAGCGGGATGGAGAAGAGCTGTTCTTTCATTACGCGGCTGAGACAGGTGCGTCCGTATATGTCTATCGCTTTCCAAATCTGGTGGGTAAGTGGGTGCGTCCAAATTACAATTCGGCCGTAGGTACCTTCTGCAATAATATTGCGAATGACCTTCCGATCACGGTGAATGATCCGGGCGTAGAGCTGGAGATGCTGTTCATCGATGACCTGCTTGAGGAGATGTATGATGCGTTGGAAGGGCATCCGCATAGAGCCGAGTACCCGAAATGCGGCGAGACGGCAGATGGTATTGAATATGACGGCCTGACTCCGAGAGCCTGTGAGAATGGCCGCTACTGTTATGCACCCGTGACCCATAAGGCTTCGTTGGGGAGGATCGTGGAGCTTCTTCATTCTTTCCATGACCAGCCGAAGAACCTGGTCATGCCGCGGATCGCGCCCGGCTCCTTTGAGAAGAAGCTTTATTCTATGTATCTTTCGTATTTGCCGAAGGAGAAAGCTGCCTTTGACCTCAGGATGAACTGTGATGAACGCGGCAGCTTTACGGAACTCTTAAAAACGGCAGATCACGGTCAGTTTTCCGTGAATATCTCCAAACCCGGCATCACGAAAGGACAGCACTGGCACAACAGCAAGTGGGAGTTTTTCATCGTGGTTGCCGGACATGGCCTGATTCAGGAGCGCAGGATCGGAACAGATGAAGTCATTGAATTTGAAGTAAGCGGCGACAGGATACAGGCGGTCCATATGCTGCCGGGCTACACGCATAACATCATAAACCTGTCTGAGACAGAGAACCTTGTTACGGTGATGTGGGCAAACGAGATGTTTGATCCAAAGCGTCCGGATACATTTTTTGAACCGGTATGACAGCAATGAGGGCTTATGAGATCAGTTGAAAAAGTACGAAAAGAGAGGAATCTCTGATTTAATGAAAATAAGTGCAGCTATCATAAAGCATCCATGAGATAAAAAGGAAAGGGTAAGTTATGAGCAATAACCAGAAGGTTATAGATAATTTTGGAGAGACAGGTGCTGTTAAAACTGTCCTGCCTTGTGTGATGATAAATTGGAAACGTATCGTTCTGGCTGCTTTCCTCTGTGCCCTGGCAGGCGCATTTGTCGGCGGATACAAGAATAGAAACAAAAGTGAACCTGAGGAGAATGTTCAAAATATAGTAGAGACAAATACATACGAGGATCAACTGGAAGATGCCCGAGCTGCTCTTACGGAAAAAGAATTATTGTATGTGGAGCAGATGAAGCGGCAATATGATTTTTATGATAAGAAATTGGATTATTGGAATTCATATTTGACTGATTCCGTATTACAAAATATGGATCCGAATGATTATGTAAAGACAGATATTCAATATGTCATTTCATCTGACAACAGTAGTATTATTAATGCTTTTTCGAGTCTGCTGCTTTGTGAAGAAGATTATCAAAAGATTGGAAAGCTGATGGGGCTGGATCCAAAGGATGCAGCATTTCAGGAACTGATTATAATATCGGCAACTCAAGCAGCCGATGAGGCGGCGCTGAACGGGTTGTATTCCGGTATTCTGAATATAGCATTGGCGGCTCCTGATGAAGATATGGCTTCGGGCATTCAGGGAATCGTGGAAGAACGTGTCAATAAAAAGAGTGAAAGTATTCGAAACGCCGGAACAAATATTTCGATTGAGAAAATCGATGAAATAATAACTGCCGGTAATCCGGGATGGCTTATAAATCGACAGAGAGAACTGATGTCGGGCATGATAACGATTCAGGCTAATAGAATCGATTTTATTAATAGAATGGTTAACAGCATGAATGAAGAGCAGAAAGGCTATTGGGAACTGCTGTTATCCGGCGAACAAGTTGAAGAGCTTGTCGCTGTTGTAAATGCCGATGCCGAAACCGTAAAATCTTCAGGTGGAAGTATTATAAAATATGCCTTGGCAGGAGGATTTGGCGGACTGATAATTGTTCTGGTTTTGATATATTTCTTTTTTGATTTTTCGGGAATACTTCATACAGAAGAAGAGCTTTGCAGCTATTATAAGCTTCCCGTGCTGCAGCGTTTCAAGATCGGCTCAAAGAAGAGCGGCGACATAATCAGAAAAACAGGCATCGAAATGCTCAGTTCCGGGCGGGCTGCCGACTCCGTTCAGTCAGGCGCTGAGTCTCTTGCCGCCGAACTTCGCAGAATTATGGAGAAAACTCCTTACAACCGCATTTTCCTTGCCTGTGACTGCGATAAAAATGACGTGCTCAGCGCGGCAGAGGAGATTGCAGGATCCTTATCGAAGGAAGGCCTTAACGTGGTATCTGGCAATCCCCATGCGGACGAAAAGGCCCGCGGTCAGATGACGGAATCGGATGCGGTGATCCTGGCGGAGACGCTGAGCTGTTCAGGAAAGGGGAAGCTGAAAGCCCTTGTAGAAGAGTGCACTTGGAAGGACATTCCCCTTCTTGGCTATGTAACGCTGATCGATATGTGACCTTTCTTTTCAGGCTGCTGTCATTTTACTTTTTGAAAGCCTCCCGCATGGATTATGAACTCTGTGCCGGAGGCTTTTTTTGATACCGCCGGCCTTTGCGGGAGCGGAAGCGGCAGCCGCCCCGGCTGTGAGAGTGCCCCGGGAAATGAAGTGCTTGCTTTTTAATAGATAATACGTTATAATCGCAAGGAAATAAAATAAAACCTTTTTGGAGGATAGAGGTTTTATTAGCGCCGGGCCCATGGAGGGTGACGAGGTATGGCGGTTATCGAAAGATTCGGCGGATGCCGCCACGGCTTATTCCCGATGAAAGCTTGATTGCGGATGCGGTCATTTCGGACGGAGCAGTGAGTCGAAAAAGGAAGAGCAAAAAACGGAATGAAAACCGCAACAAAGGATTCCTTTCACTGAACGGTAACATATGGATAGATGTCCGGGAAGAAAGCGCAGGGCTTCTAAAGGAGGTCAGCAGACCTTGCGTCCATCGCTCTTGCAGGACAGATCATAAATCGTTTGATAAGGAAGGGTGTAACAGACAATGAGGGTTATTATTCAGGATAATTACGATAAGATGTGCAAGTGGGCGGCAGATTATATTGCCGATAAGATCAGGGCTCATAAGGAGGAACGGCCTTTCGTTCTCGGCCTTCCGACCGGAAGCTCGCCGATCGGCGTGTATAAGGAGCTGGCCCGCCAGAATCAGGCAGGGGAGCTTTCCTTCGCGAATGTCGTCACGTTTAATATGGATGAGTATCTCGGACTTCCCCATGAGCATGATCAGAGCTACTGGTATTTTATGCATGATAATTTCTTTGATCATCTGGTGGATATGAAGGCGGAAAATATCAACATCCTTAACGGCATGACGGATGATCCGGAGAAGGAGTGCGCGGATTATGAGGCAAGGATCGCTTCCTATGGCGGGATCGATCTCTTTATGGGCGGTATCGGCGTGGATGGACATATCGCGTTCAACGAGCCCTTTACGAGCTTATCTTCCCGGACGGGAGTCAGGAACCTGACCACGGATACCAGGATCGTGAACAGCCGTTTCTTCGGGAATGATCCGGAGGCAGTGCCGTCCCAGGCGCTTTCCGTCGGCGTCGGAACCGTTTTTGATTCGAAAGAGGTTCTCATCCTGATCAATGGGCATAATAAGGCCAGGGCGCTTGCGGCTGCGGTCGAGGGCGGCGTGAGCCAGAAGTGGACCTGTTCGGCGCTGCAGCAGCACAATGCGGCTGTCATCGCCTGCGATGAAGCGGCCTGCGGCGAGCTGACGGTGGATACGTATAAGTACTTCCTGGATATTGAGAAGGCAGAGCGTCTTTGATTTTCAAGGCTCTTGCTTCCGCATGAAAAGGTAAGGAGATAGAGAATGGGGAAATATTTTGGAACAGATGGCTTCCGCGGGGAAGCGAACAAGAATCTGACTTTTGAACACGCGATTCGGATCGGACGTTTTCTGGGCTGGTATTACGGAGAAAACCAGGGAAAGAAAGCCAAGGTCGTCATCGGAAAGGATACGAGGCGGAGCTCCTATATGTTTGAGTACGCTCTTTGCACCGGGCTCATGGCGAGCGGGGCGGACGCCTATATCATGCATGTCACGACGACGCCGAGCGTTTCTTATATCACCCGGGTGGATGATTTCGATTGCGGAATCATGATCTCGGCCTCCCACAACCCCTATTACGACAACGGCATCAAGCTGCTGAACGGGAACGGCGAGAAGATGGATGAGGAGACGATCCTGAAGATCGAGGATTATATCGACGGCAGGCTTGAGATTCCTGTGGCAGAGAGGGACAAGATTGGCCGTACGGTGGATTACGTGGCGGGACGGAACCGTTATATCGGCTATCTCATTTCCATGAGCAAGTACAGCTTCAAGGATGTGAGAGTGGGACTGGATGTCGCGAACGGGGCGGCCTGGCAGATTGCGAAAGGCGTTTTCGATGCGCTGGGAGCCAAGGTTTATATCATGAATGACCACCCGGACGGCTACAACATCAATACGGATTGCGGAAGCACCCATATTGAGCATCTGCAGAAGTTTGTGTTGGAAAAAGGTCTTGACGTGGGCTTTGCCTATGATGGGGATGCGGATCGCTGCCTCGCGGTGGATGACAAGGGAAATGTCATCACGGGCGACCATATCCTCTACATCTATGGTCTCTACATGAAGGAGAGGGGAAAGCTTCTTAACAATAAAGTCGTCACGACGGTTATGAGCAATTTCGGCCTCTACAAGGCGCTGGACAAGGTCGGAATCGAGTATGATAAGACCAAAGTCGGTGACAAGTATGTCTATGAAAATATGGTCGAGACCGGCAACCGGATCGGCGGGGAGCAGTCGGGGCATATTATCTTCTCGAAGTATGAGACGACCGGCGACGGCATCCTGACAAGCCTTAAGCTGATGGAGGTCATGCTGGCGAAGGAGAAGCCCATGAGCGAGCTGGCGGCTCCGGTTGTGTTCTATCCGCAGGTGCTGAAGAATGTCCGGGTGAAGAGCAAGCCGGAGGCCCAGAACGATCCGGACGTCCAGGACGCGGTCGCGAAGGTTGCGGAGGCTCTGGGCGATACGGGCCGAATCCTGGTCCGCGAGTCCGGTACGGAGCCGGTGATCCGCGTTATGGTGGAAGCGGAAACGGATGAGATCTGCGAGAAGTATGTGGACGATGTGATCCGGGTAATTGAAGAGAAAGGCCATCTGGCCTGAGATTGCGCTTAGAAGGCAGGGCTTTGGGGTCCTGCCTTTCCAAGCAGGATGGAGGTGTCATGGCACAGTTATGGGGCGGTCGTTTCACCAGGGAAACGGACAAGTTGGTTTACGCGTTTAATCAGTCGATAGCTTTTGACCGGCGGCTTCTGGCGCAGGATATCCGGGGAAGCCGGGCGCATGTCCGGATGCTGGCCAGGCAGGGGATCCTGACGGAGACGGAGCGGGATCAGATTCTCGAAGGACTTGACGGGATCGAGCGTGATGCCGCAAGCGGGAAGCTTTTGATTTCCGAAAGCTATGAGGACGTCCATTCCTTTGTGGAAGCTGTCCTTACCGAGCGGATCGGGGAAGCGGGGAAGAAGCTTCACACCGGGAGGAGCCGGAATGACCAGGTAGCGGTTGATATGCGGCTCTATATCCGGGACGAGCTGGATGCGGTCCGGGGGCTTCTGAAGGAGCTTCTCGGGACAATCCTTTCAATTATGGAGGAGAATACGGAAACCTTCATGCCGGGCTTTACCCATCTGCAGAAGGCCCAGCCGGTGACGCTGGCCCACCATATGGGGGCTTATTTTGAAATGTTCCGGCGGGATGCGGAGCACATCGCATCGCTCAGGATCCGCATGAATGTATGCCCGCTGGGCAGCGGGGCGCTGGCCGGGACGACCTATCCGCTGGATCGGGAATACAGCGCCAGGCTTCTTGGTTTTGACAGGGCCTGCGATAATTCGATGGACGGGGTCTCGGACCGGGATTACGTGATTGAATTTATCAGCTGTCTTTCGGTCATCATGATGCATCTTTCGAGGCTTTCGGAGGAGATCATTATCTGGAATTCCAATGAGTACCGTTTTATTGAGCTGGACGATACCTATGCGACCGGATCCAGCATCATGCCCCAGAAGAAGAATCCGGATATCGCGGAGCTGATCCGGGGCAAGACCGGCCGGGTTTACGGGGCCATGACCCAGATCCTGACGGTGATGAAGGGGATCCCGTTGGCCTACAACAAGGATATGCAGGAGGATAAGGAGGTCGTTTTCGACGCGATCGACACGGCGAAGGGCTGTCTGCGCCTTATGGAGGGCCAGCTGTCTTCGGCCCGCTGGAATGCTCCCCGGATGGCGGAGAGCGCCTGTCAGGGCTACGCCAACGCGACGGATGCGGCGGATTACCTGGTCGGGAAGGGGATGCCCTTCCGTGACGCCCATACAGTCATCGGCAGGCTGGTGCTTTCCTGCATCGCGGCAGGCTGCAAGCTGGATGACCTGCCGCTTGCTTCCTGGAAGGCGGAGAGCCCGCTTTTTGAGGAGGACATCTATGAGGCGATCTCGCTCAAGGCCTGCGTGGAACGCCGGATGACGAAGGGGGCTCCCGGAGATATGGAAAATGAAATTCGCTCAAGCCGCGATTTTCTGGCGTCTTTGTAACGTTTTTTCTAAGGAGGATATTATTATGGAAAAGAAATTAAAAGCAGGCATTCTCGGGGCTACCGGTATGGTGGGCCAGCGTTTTGTTTCGCTTCTGGCGGAGCATCCCTGGTTTGACATCAGGGTTTTGGCGGCTTCGGCCAGGAGCGAGGGCAAGACCTATGAGGAGGCGGTTGGTTCCAAATGGAAGCTGGACCTTCCGATGCCTGAGAAGGTGAAGAAGATGGTCGTCCGCAACATCGCGGACGTGCAGGAGATCGCTGCGGATGTGGATTTCGTCTTTTCGGCGGTCAATATGACCAAGGAGGAGATCCGGGCGATCGAGGAGGAGTACGCGAAGGCGGAGACGCCGGTTGTTTCCAATAACAGCGCTCATCGCTGGACGCCGGATGTGCCCATGGTGGTTCCGGAAATCAATTCAGAGCATTTTGAGATCATTAAGGATCAGAAGAAGCGTCTCGGGACGAAGAGGGGCTTTATCGCGGTGAAGCCCAACTGCTCGATCCAGAGCTATGTGGCCTGCCTGAAGGCCTGGGAGGAGTTTGAGCCGACCTGCGCGGTGGTTTCTACCTATCAGGCGATTTCCGGCGCCGGTAAGAATTTTACCGACTGGCCGGAAATGCTGGGCAACATCATCCCCTATATCGGTGGGGAGGAGGAGAAGTCTGAGCTTGAGCCGCTGAAAGTCCTCGGCCATATTGAGAACGGGGAGATCGTGAAGGCGAAGGCTCCGGTTATTTCCGCCCAGTGCATCCGTGTTCCGGTCCTGAACGGTCATACCGCAACGGTTTCGATCAGCTTCGCGAAGAAGCCGACGAAGGAGCAGCTGATTGAGAAGCTGGTGAATTTCAGCGGAAAGCCGCAGGAGCTGGGACTTCCGAGCGCACCTGCACAGTTTGTGCGCTGCATGGAGGAGAATGACCGTCCCCAGGTTCTCCTGGATGTCAATTACGAGAAGGGGATGGGCGTCTCCATCGGCAGGCTGCGCGAGGACAATCTCTTTGACTTCAAGTTTGTCGGCCTTTCCCACAATACTTTAAGGGGGGCGGCCGGCGGCGCTGTGGAGTGCGCGGAGATGCTGACGGCGCTCGGCTATATCGAGGCGAAGGAAGCCTGACGTCCTGCGCGGATGCGCAGGGATTCGGTTTAAGGGAGGAAAAATCATCAAATCACTCTTTATTGCGGAAAAGCCCAGCGTGGCGCAGGAGTTTGCCAGGACTCTTAAGGCGGACGGTTCCAGACGGGACGGCTACATCGAGTCGCAGAAGTATGTGGTGACCTGGTGCGTCGGACATCTTGTGACGATGAGCTATCCGGAGAAGTATGACCCAAAATTAAAAAAATGGAATCTTGACGATCTTCCTTTTATCCCGGAGAACTTTCTCTATGAAGTGATTCCGGGGGTGAAGAAGCAGTTCGATATTGTGACCTCTCTCTTGTCCCGCGAGGATGTGGGTACGATCTATGTCTGCACCGACTCGGGGCGGGAGGGAGAGTACATTTACCGGCTTGTCGAGCAGGAAGCCGGCGTCACCGGCAAGGAGCGCCGTCGGGTCTGGATCGACTCCCAGACGGAGGAGGAGATCAAACGCGGCATCAAAGAGGCGCGCCCGTTAAGCGACTACGACAATCTGGCCGCGTCCGCCTATCTGCGGGCGAAGGAAGATTACCTGATGGGCATCAATTTCTCCCGGCTTCTGACCCTGAAATACGGAAACGTGCTGGCCGGTC
>JAILID010000059.1 GCA_024695465.1 Lachnospiraceae bacterium
CGTCGGCCTTACGGTCCTTAACATTTACACGAAATGGTTCAATCCGATCCAGGCGGGCGCGTTCGCGATGCTGGGCGGCCTCATACTGGTTCCCATCGTAAGCCTCCTCACCCCGAAGATGGAGGAAAAGGAAGTTGACCAGATTTTCTCCTGCTACGACGTCGAGGTCGAGACGAAAGCAAGGAATGTTCTTCCGGAAGAGATAAATTGAAACAGGAATCAAAAGAAGAGCTGTCCTTCGGGACGGCTCTTCTTTTATGGCAGCAGGATACTTTTTCCTTTTCCATAAGACGTTTTTCGTGCTAGAATAGATGGGCAGTATATTTATGAACAGGAAGAGGAAAGATAGAAAATGAAAGAACCGCGTATCTGTTTTTTTGATATCGATGATACCCTTTGGGATTTTCACATGTATTTGCCGGAATCGACGAGGGAAGCGCTCGCGAAGCTGAAGGAAAACGGACATTATGTTTTCCTGAACAGCGGCCGGGCCCGGGCTATGATCAGGGATCCGAAGCTCTTCAGTCTTGGCTTCAACGGAGTTGTTTCCGGAATGGGAACGATGGCCGAATACGTAAAAGAGGGCCTTGCGGGCCCGGAGGTCCGGGAGGAGGACGTGCTTTATTACAACAAGATTCCGGTCGAGCTGGCGGCGCGGACGATCCGGACCTTCCGCCGCTATAACATCCAGCCCATGTGCGAGGGAAGAAACTATCTCTATTTCAAGGAATCCGAGTTCAGGGACGACGACTTCAGCCGCGAGATCCGGAAGCTTTTCGGGAGCCATCTGGAGGATATCGATGAAAATGAAAACCGCTGGGAGATCTCCAAATTCACGACGATAGCGACGGACGGGGATCGGGAAGCCTGCTTTAAGGAGCTGGAAGCGGATTACGATTACGTGATCCATAACGACTGGCTGGCCGAGGCGGTGCCCAAGGGCTTCAGCAAGGGAACCGGCATCCGGAAAGTCGCGGAGCTTCTCGGGATCCCGCTTGACCGCACCGTGGCGTTCGGGGACAGCGTCAACGATCTGCCGATGCTGGAAACAGCCGGGACGGCGGTTGTGATGGGAAACGGGAGCAGGGAGGCCAGGGAAAAGGCGGATTACGTGACCGCTCCGCTCAAGGAGGACGGGATCTACAAAGCATGCCGGCATCTGGGCCTTATTTGAATTGTGCATATTCGATAAAAAGCGTTGAAAAGACAGCGGCTCATGTGGTATTATTGGATAAAGACAAGCTTTCCGGCGCTGCGGACACGAAAAGAGACGGAGCGCATAAAGAGAGCTGTACTTCATTTTCCAAACCGAAAGGAGAGATCTCATGAACGCTTATACCAAGCTTGAGTCCAAAACAAACGCCAACTTGATCCTGCGCGTCGTTCCCGGACATTTTGTGACGCCGAACGCGCACACCAATTACTACATGGATATGACCCAGATCATGCGGAGGCAGAGCGAAGCGAAAGCCGCCGCGAAGGCGATGAGCGAATATTATACAAACAGCACGATTGTCGACACGATTCTCTGTCTTGACGGCATGGACGTGATCGGCTCCTACCTGGCCGATGAACTGACCCGGGCCGGGATCCTCAGCACGAACGCCCACAAGACCATGTATATCATCTCGCCGGAATATGACCCTTCGGGCAATATGTTTTTCCGGGAGAATATGGAGACCTGGATCCGCAATAAAAACATCCTGATCCTGCTTTCGACCGCCTCTACCGGTTCCTCGATCGCCAAGGCCGCCCAGACGGTCCTCTATTACGGCGGGAAAGTGAGCGGGATATCGGCCATCTTCTCAGCGGTCAGCAGTATGGACGGCTACCCGGTCTTTTCGCTCTTTAAGACCAGCGACCTGCCGGATTACCATGTATACGAGCACAAAAACTGCCCGCTGTGCAAAAGCGGCGTCAAAGTCGACGCGATCTGCAGCGGGAAAGGCTATTCCAGGATCAGGTGACAGGACGAAAAGATGGAAATATACGCTACTTTGGGACCATCCTGCGCGGATGAGGCGACGCTTTTGCAGATGTTCCGGAACGGCATGACCGGGATTCGTCTCAATCTTTCCCATACCTCCCTCAAGGAGTCGGAAGACAGCATCGAAATGCTGCAGGCGGCCGCCGCCAAAGCCGGCCTTGCGCCGCGTCTCCTCATGGATATGCAGGGGCCGGAGCTTCGGGTCGGCCGCCTTCCGGCGCCGATCTGGCTTGAAAACGGCAGAAAGGCTTTTCTTGTAACCCGGCCGGAGAAAAACGGGATCCTGATTTCGAAGGAGGTATTCCGTTCCATTGAAAGCGGCCAGGAGCTCCTTTTTGACGACGGGAAGCTGCTTCTTAAGGCGCTTTCGGTAAATGAAGACCGCATCGAAGCCCGGGTCTTCAGAGGGGGCGTTCTTGCCGGGCGCAAAAGCATCGCGCTGAAAGGAAAATCGGTCCATCTGCCCGCGATGACGGAAGATGATCTTTCCAATATCAGGGAGGCGGGCAGATACGGGGTGACAGACGTCATGCAGCCTTTTGTGAGAAGCCCGGAAGACCTTCAGAAAGTCCGGGCCGCCCTTTGTGACGCCGGCAGTCCGGACATCCGGATCATGGCCAAAATCGAGAACAGGGAAGGCGTCGCGGGGATTGATCAGCTGTTCCCGGCAGCGGATGAGATCGTGATCGCGAGGGGAGATCTCGGCAACGCGGTCACCCTGCCCGGACTTCCGGCTGTGCAGAAGCGCCTGGCGGGAAAATGCCGAAAGGCCGGCAAGCCGTTCATGGTGGTCACGCAGATGCTTTTCTCAATGGAGAGGAATCCGCTGCCCAGCAGGGCGGAGGTCAGCGACATATTTAACGCGGTGCTCGACGGAGCTTCTTCCGTCATGCTGACGGGGGAAACCGCTTCCGGCCGTTACCCCGCGGAGGCCGTCCGTTATCTTGCGGAGACGGTTCGGGAAGCAGAGCGATATATGGAAGAAATGAAAGCAGAGTAAGCCGCTGTCGGAGAAAGCGTCCCGCTGCCGGAGAAGCCGGCAGCGGGACGCTTTTCTTCGCCGGAATGAAAAATCAGGCGAAAAGCTTTTTCTTGAGAACGGAAAAAATGAATGCTATAGTAGTAGGACAGGGGCGTTTTCGCCCAAAATCTGCTTCGAAAGGAGTGATACGCTTGAAAAAGTCTTTGTTTGAGGGAGCGAATAAAGCCATGGATATTCAGAAGGTAAGATTGCTGGGCTATGGGGTTTCTTCCTGTTTTCTTATCATCACGACCGCCATGTTTTTCTTTTTCCGCTATTTCGGGGTGACGCCGCTTGGCGGATACAGTATTTTCTCAATCTGTTTTTACCTGTTTTCTTATGTGCTGGTCAGACGTGATATGTTCTGGATATATTCCGTTTTGTCCTACCTTGAGGTTCTGCTGCACATGAATCTGGTCGTTTTTTACGTCGGCACGAGCAGCGGGTTTCAGTTTACCCTGATCGGCATGAACCTGGTTGCTTTTTATTCGGAATACCTGAGCGTCAAATTCAATTTCCGCCGCGTGAACGGAATCGCCCTGGGCTGTCTGGGAATGGCGTCCTACACATTCTGCTATGCATACAGCTGGATTTATCCTTCGCCTTACGAGCTGCCGGAGTCTGTCTGCTTCTGGCTGCAGATCGCGCTCGGAATTACAATTTTTGCGGTCAATATCTTCTTCCTCAAGCTTTTTGTCACCATCACCTTATTATCGGAACATCTCCTTTCGGAGGCGAAAACGCAGGCGAGCAGTATGGTCACGGCCTTGTCCTCAGATTACAGAAGCGTATACTATGTAAATCTGGACAAGGATATCGGGATCTGCTACCGCGAAGATCCAAGGGATCATAAGAAGACCCCGGAGGGCGTTGAATTTCCTTTCCTGTCTTATTTTTCCGGGTATGGGCGAAAATGCGTGGATGAAAGCTACCGGGAAGGTTTTCTGAAATTTATCTCGCCGGAAAGCATCCGGGAGAACCTGGAAGAAAAGCCAGTCGCGGCTTACCGCTACCTTGCGAACAGGGAAGGGATCGAATGCTATGAAATGGTCCGGGTGGCGGGAGTACGCCAGGCCAGTGAGCGGGACGATCACATGATCCATTCGATCGGGCTGGGCGTCGTCGACATCGATGAGGAAATGCGGGAAACCATGGCGAAAAATGAAGCGCTGGCGAAGGCTCTCGTGCTGGCGGAGGAAGCCAGCAAGGCCAAGACTTCCTTCCTCTCCAGCATGAGCCATGAGATCCGGACGCCTATGAACGCGATTATCGGCCTTGATACCCTGGCCCTAAACGACGACTCGATTTCTCCGCATACCCGGGAGTATCTGGAGAAGATCGGTTCAAGCGCCAGGCATCTGCTGGCCCTGATCAATGACATTCTGGACATGAGCCGGATCGAATCCGGCCGGATGGTGCTGAGCCTGGAAGAATTCTCTTTCAGCGCCATGCTTGAACAGATCAATACGATGGTCATGTCCCAGTGCAGGGACAAGGGAATCGATTATGAAAGCCGCATCCTGACGCCGGTGGACGACTGTTATGTCGGGGACGTCATGAAACTGAAAGAGGTGCTTATTAATATCCTAAGCAACGCGATTAAGTTTACGGACGCGCCCGGCAAAGTCAAGCTGACAGTCGAGCGGAAGGCGCAATTTGAAAAGCAGTCCACCCTGCAATTCCGCATAAAGGACAGCGGCATCGGTATGGACAAGGAGTTTATCCCCAAAATCTTCGACGCCTTCTCCCAGGAGGACAGCAGCCGCAAGAGCAAATACGGAAGTACCGGCCTGGGCATGGCGATCACCCGGAACCTGGTGGAGATGATGAACGGTACGATCGAGGTGGAATCCGAGAAGGGGGTCGGGACGGAATTCATCGTAACGATTACGCTGAAAACGGGAAGCTCCGGGCAGGCCGCCAGCCAAAATGAGGAACAGCTTCTGATGGATGAGATGAAGACGGAACTCTCTGGAAGACGAATTCTCATCGCTGAAGACGTGGAGATCAACGCAGAAATCGTGCAGGCGCTCCTCGAGATGAATGACATCGAATCAGACCATGGAGAGAACGGCAGGGTCACGTTCGAGATGTTTGAAAAGAGCGCGCCCGGAACCTATTCGGCCATCTTGATGGATGTGCGCATGCCCGAGATGGACGGACTGGAAGCAGCTGCGGCGATACGGGCGCTGGACAGAGAGGACGCGAAGAGGATCCCGATCGTCGCGATGACGGCCAATGCTTTCGACGAGGATGTGCAGCGCTCGCTCCAGGCCGGCATGAACGCGCATCTGACGAAACCGGTGGAAGAAGAGCTGCTGCTTAAGACTCTGGGAGAGCTGATCGGCAAAGCGGAAAAAGAATTCCCCTAAAAAGCTTTGCCGCGTCCAATTTCCATGTTATAATAGGCGGCATGTCTTGTGCATAGACAAGAGTGAAGAATACGGCGTCAGAAAGGAGTCGTTTATGAAAGCAGCTTTTTCTCCATACCTTACGCGCCTTGCTCCGGGAATAAAGAAACTGATCGCTGTCCTGGGAGAGGAGTTTGATTATGTCAGCGTTCTCTCCACAGATTCCAGAGGCTTCGGCGTTATGATTTCCCAAAAGGCAAAGTCCGTCGGGCATTCCACCATGATGACGGAAAGGGGAAATGTCATCAGGGTCTATAAGGATGGGCTCTACAGCGAATACGCATTTGACCGTTTTGATCCGGAAGCCCCGGAGCAAACAGCGAAAGAAGCGATGGCAGCTCTTAAGAAGCAGTTCGAGCTCATAAAGCTGACCCAAACAGCAGTCTATGAGACGGCCGTCCTGCCGGACGAGCCGGCGTCTCTGTTTGAGGAGATGGAGACGGAGCTTCTTCCTGAAAATACGGATCTGGGCGCTCTGGTGGATCAGCTGAGCCGTCTTTCCGACAAGGGCTCTGCCTTGGGGCCGCATATCATTGACTGCCGGATCCGGGCCCAATCCACCCATGTCTGCAAGATGTTCCTGACCGCGCACAGGGACATGAGACAGAGCTATGTCTATTCCGAAGCGGCCATCATGCCGATCGCGGTAAAAGACGGAAACAATCAGTATTCCTACGTCGGGATTTCCGAACGGCTGGGACCGGAAATCTTCAGGGATATGGAGGGA
>JAILID010000087.1 GCA_024695465.1 Lachnospiraceae bacterium
TCCGCCGCCAGAAGTCCCAGAATCGCCGCCGTCCAGGCTCCGCCCCGCTCGGAATCGGCTACCATCTGGGCTTCATCGATCACCGCGGCCATATAAAAACGGTCCAGATCCGCCATCTCAATCGTCGAAGCTCATCCCCCAGAGATTCTGGTTTATGTTTCCGGAGGACGTTAAGAAGGGCGACGCCCTTATCGTGTTTTCGCGCCGCCGGGTGCACGAGGTGGCAGGAGAGCTTCAGGATTATGGGATCCGCTGCAGCCTTATTTACGGGGCGCTTCCCTATGACGTCCGTCATGAGCAGGCAGCGCTATTCTCGTCCGGGCGGAATAAGGTGCTTGTGGCGACGGACGCCATCGGCATGGGCATGAATCTGCCGATCCGCCGGGTCGTCTTCCTGGAAGACGATAAATTCGACGGAAAAAGCAGGCGCTTTCTGCATTCCTCCGAGTTCAAGCAGATCGCCGGCAGGGCCGGCAGGCGGGGTCTTTATGAAAAAGGCTATGCGGCGTCGGCAGCCAGGCCGGGAAGACTGCGGAGGGCTCTTATTGAGGAGGATGAGACGATCGATCGGGCGGTGATCGGGTTTCCGCGCACACTGATCGGAATCGACGCCCCGCTGTCCGCCATTATCCGCCAGTGGATGGATGCGGAGGGGAATGAGGGCTATGAAAAGGAAGTGGCGGAAAGGGAACTGCAGCTTGCCCGGGAGATGGAGGCGGAAGGAATCGACGACAAGGAGTTCATTTACCGTTTTATTACCATTCCCTTTGATGAAAAAAATGAAGGCATGCGGGGCGTGTTCGCGGAAATGTATCGGGCGGAATGGAGAGGAAGCCATCTTTCTATCCCGAAGCATTTCTGGGGAGAGCTTCCGGGCGGCCTTAGAGATCTGGAGGTCCTCTACCAGCTGTCCGATCTCTTGTATATTTACGGCATGCGTTTTGGCGTAGAGGAACCGATTGAGGATATCCTTTCGCTGAAGAAAGAGCTGTCTGAGAAAATGATTGAGATTCTTTCCGCAAAACAGAGGGCGGGGAAATGAAGAAAAGGCGCCTTGTATCGGGAGAAGAAATCGTGCTCGCTTCCGCTTCTCCGAGAAGAAAGGAATTGCTGGATCGGAGCGGGATTGCCTATATCGCGGATCCGGCGGATGCGGATGAGACGATTCAGGCTGCGGC
The DNA here is from genome assembly GCA_024695465.1 of Lachnospiraceae bacterium. Lineage (GTDB taxonomy): Bacteria > Bacillota > Clostridia > Lachnospirales > Lachnospiraceae > Chordicoccus. The sequence continues at coordinate 1,179 of JAILID010000087.1, forward strand.
TCCGGAGAAGGCGGTGTTGGAGCTTTCCCGGAGAAAGGCGGAAGCGGGACTGAAAAAACACCGGGAGGCCGTCGTCATAGGGGCGGATACAATCGTCGCGCTGGACGGCCGGATCCTTGGAAAGCCGAGGAGCGAAGAGGAAGCCGTCCGGATGCTGGCCTCTTTGTCAGGCAGAAGCCATGAGGTCTTTACCGGCGTCGCGATTCTGTGGAATCTGAAGGACGGGCGGAAAGGATATGAGGGCTTTTTTGAGCGGACCCGGGTCGAAATGTTTGAAAATTCCGGAGATGAGATCCTGCGCTATGTGAGAACAGGGGAGCCGTTCGACAAGGCGGGAGCCTATGGCATACAGGGAAGGGGCACCCTGCTGGTGCGATCGATTGACGGGAATTACGACAATGTAGTAGGACTTCCGTTGGCAAGACTGGTAAAGCGCCTGGAAGAATTGTTTGTTTTCATGGAGGCGGCGGATGAGTGAAAAGAAGGATATCAGCAGAAAAACGATTGTCAATCCGAAAACGGCGGATATTCTTGAGCTGATGGGAGGACAGATCAGACAGGCCAGAATGCGGCGCGGCATATCGGTGGAACTGGTGGCGGAAAGGGCGGGGATCAGCCGTTCTTCCGTCTGGAAAGTGGAAAAAGGCTCGCCATCGGTTTCCATGGGTATTTACGCGAAGGTGCTCGCAGCAATCGGCCTTCAGGAGAATTTACTGCTGATTGCGGGAGACGACAGGGCGGGGCGCTCTTTGCGGGATGAGGTGCTGAAGAATATAGGAGGAAGAGTATGAGATTTGTCGTTCAGGTCTGTTCCGAAGCCAGCGTGGAGGTCGAAGGAAAGGAGGTTGGCGCGATCGGTAGCGGAGCCCTTGTCCTGGTAGGGATCGGCCGGGAAGATACCAGGGAGATTGCGGACCGGATGGTGAAAAAGCTTCTGGGCCTCCGCATCTATCCGGATGAGGAGGGAAAAACCAATCTTTCCCTTCAGGCGGTCGGAGGGAGTCTTTTGATCGTATCCCAGTTTACGCTTTATGCGGATTGCAGGAAAGGCAACCGGCCGAGCTTTTTTAAAGCCGGGGAGCCGGAGGAGGCGGAGCGCCTTTATCTTTATGTCGCGGAAAAATGCAGGGCAGCGGGCTTCCCTGTGGAGCGCGGCGTTTTCGGGGCGGAGATGAAGATCCGTCTCGTAAATGAAGGCCCGTTTACTGTTGTACTGGATTCAGATGAATTATTTGGAAAGAAGGAGGAAGGTTAAGATGTCGAATCCAATCATTACGATTACCATGGAAAACGGAGACGTGATGAAGGGAGAATTGTATCCTGAAATCGCGCCCAACACGGTCAGTAATTTTATCAGCCTCATAAAGAAGGGCTTTTATGACGGCCTGATTTTTCACAGGGTCATTCCGGGCTTCATGATCCAGGGAGGCTGTCCGCAGGGGACGGGTACCGGCGGCCCCGGTTACCAGATTCGGGGCGAGTTTTCCGCAAACGGCTTTGCAAACGGGCTTAAACATACATCGGGCGTTCTGTCCATGGCCAGGGCCATGCATCCGGATTCGGCCGGAAGCCAGTTTTTTATTATGCATAAGGACGCCCCTCATCTTGACGGTCAGTATGCTGCATTCGGAAAGATTACGAGCGGTCTTGAGGTCGTAGACAAGATTGCGGGGACCCGAACGGATTTCCGGGATAAGCCTCTTGCCCCCCAGAAGATCAAAACGATCAGCGTTGATACTTTAGGGGTTGACTATCCGGAACCGGCAAAAGTTTGAACTTGAACGGATAAGGGACACAGGCTGTAATGTATGAGAATTTGATTTGTCAGCAGCTTTTTCAGATACGAGGAGGACGACGCGAATGGCAAAAATGCAGTTTGAGATTATGAACGAATATTATAAAAAGAAGGCCGGAAAAAAGATTTTCCGCAGGATATGTTTCATAGTCGGCGTGCTGTTTGCAGTTATCTCAACCATCCTGTTCCTGTATTTGTTATTGGAAGGAGAAACCTTCTCCGGCAGTAAATCGGCGTCAGATACGCAGGCTTCCCAAATCGTTCCTCAGGAGGGTCGGGGATCGGCGGAAGCGGAGCCATCCGCTGAGGCAGGCGCGGAGAAAGAAGCCCACTCGTTTATGCTCCGAATCTGGGGCTTTGAGGAAGCTGTGCCGCTGCCGGAAGACGGAAGCTTCAGTTTGTATTCATTTTGCGGCAGGGACCGTTTTACGGGAATGACTTTTGAAATTGCGGGCGATCAGATCCAAAAGGCGGAGGTTTCCGTGGACAGGGGGGCGCTCTATCTCTGCACGGAACGCTTCACCATGCCTCTTAACGAATATGCGGCAAAGACGGTGAATTATACAATGGAGAGCGAGGAGATGAGCTTTTACTGGCCGGAGGAATCGGAGACGAAGCATTACGATATGTATTACCATGCGGACGGCCTTGCGCGCTTTATCTGTATGGAAAAAACAGGGGCGAAGATCGAGATGGACTATTCCCCGGGCACAGCCTTTGGCCTTTACGCCGAAAAATCCTATATCGGCGCGGAGGAGGGCGTCAATGCGGAAAGACAGGCGCTTGACTATGAGGGAAGCAGGCTTTCGGTAAGCGTCACCTTCGAGGACGGCTCTGTTCTTGCGAAAAACTATGTACTGCATGCCGGACGGCTGGCCGGAAGCTTTTCTGAAAATGAAAACCGATTTGCGGCGGAGAGCCGTTTTGCCGAGGATGGAGAGGAATCCGTTTACGGAGTCCTGGCTGTTCCGGCGGCGTAAAAGCCCGCGCGGATAAAAGAAGCTTAAGCGCGCGCCCTGATGCGGAGCAAATAACCGCATCAGGGCGCTTTTTGCGATGAGAACCGCGCATTTTCCCGGGCGCTGATGAATTAGCGCTTTGCTTTCTTCGCCTATACGTGGTATCATATTTTAAAGGGGGTGTTTGAAATAAAATGAATGTTCTGGCTCTTGTGTCATGTATGGTTATTATATTTTTCGGGGCAGTTATTTTTTTCTTCATGCTCTCCAACAGGAATAAACTCGTCCGGGTCCAAATCAGCCTTTATTCCGTCGTTATGCGGGAGGGGGAAAGGGAGGAAGAAGTTGACGCCAACGGCAAACTCTTTGTCAGGAAGGCGGAAGCGGAGGCTTACGATCTTGCTTCCATTGAGGAGATCCGGCGCGACTTTAATACAGCTTATGCGGACTATGTGAGAAACGGCCAGCTTACGGCGCTCCTTCCCCTCTGCGGGATCCTGGGAACCGTTATCGGGCTTATCGCCAGCAGCGGGACGAGCGACATTACGGGACTTATGGCCGGACTGGGGACGGCGATGTGGACGACGGCTGCCGGCCTGGTCCTGTCAATCCTGCTCAAAGGTTTTGACGCCTGGTCCATAGGGCGGAAGGTTAATGAGATCGATGCGGACTTTGCCGCAAAGGATGCGATCATTCAGCGGCAGACGCTGATCAAAGAAGCGAGGGCGGTCCGCAGATACGGAGGGGAGGCGAAAGGATGATTCGGAAAAATCCGGGGGCGTCCAGCCTTCCTAACGCTCCGATTGATCTGACTCCGCTTTTGGACGTGATTTTCATTTTCCTCTTTGTCGTTATGATCGGCTACGCGGTCATTGCCGAAAAGACCGGAGAAGCAGCGGCCGGGGAGATCGCGGCGGCGGAGAGCCGGCTGGCGGAGGCCGAGGAGGAGCTTGCCGCAAGCAGAAGCATGCTGGCTTCTTATGAGGAGAGAGTCCGCGATTATGAGGGGCAGGTGATCGGAGAAAGGGTGAAGATCGTAACCGTGTCCGGCTCCTACAGCCCGGAGGATTCCAGCCGCAGAGAAGTCGTGGTTATGCTTCCGGAGGCGCGTCCCATATCGTTTTCGATTACCCCGGAGAGCATGGAGCGCAGTTTCGGGCGCATGGAGGCCGTGATCCGGCAGTATGTCGAACAATTTCAGAAATCGGATCGGATCGTTGTCGTTTTTTCAGTGAACAGGACCGGGATCCAGCACCGCGACAAGGATCGAATCGATAGAATCATAGATGTTCTTGCAGGTGAGTACAGTTTTGTCTATTAAAATGGAGGTGGGGGAAATGGCAAATGATGAAAAAATGAAGAAAAGCAGGGCGAGAAGACGGGCAGCCGGCGCGGCCGGCGGGGGCGTTATCCTGCTTGCGATTCTGTTCGGATTAGGAGGCGGTATCGGCGGGGGGCTTTTTGCCGCTGGCCAGGGAAATGCCGGAAACGCGGAGTCGGGAAAAGGCGGAGCCGCGGCCGCTCCGATTGAATCCGAAAAGAGCGCGGAATCGGTGAGCATGGAAGTTCTTGTCCGGGTCCATAATATGGAAGTCTATGTGAACGAGGTCTTGTGCGAGACGGATGAGGAGATTCTCTCCGCAATTGAGGAGCAGTACCTGGATGGCATGGAGCTTGTTCTTGTAGATGACTACGCGGATAACGAGGCTTATACGCATGTGGAGGAATTGCTGGCCGGCAACGCTTACGGGGACTTCAAGGAGACGAAGAAATAAGACCTGAGAGGTTTATGCGGAGGGGATACAATGGAAAAATACGTGATGGCTCTCGATCAGGGGACAACAAGTTCGCGCTGCATCTTATTTGATCATGCGGGGAGAATCGCCGCTATGGCCCAGACGGAGTTCAAACAGTATTATCCAGAGCCCGGCTGGGTCGAACACGACGCCATGGAGATCTGGTCTTCCCAGTACGGCACGGCCATGGAAACGCTGGCGAAGCTTGGACTGAATGCGGATGCGGTCGCGGCGATCGGGATCACAAATCAGAGGGAAACAACGATTGTGTGGGATCGCAAGACCGGCAGGCCGGTTTACCATGCAATCGTATGGCAATGCCGGCGGACCGCTTCGATGATCGATTCGCTGAAGGCGGCAGGACATGATAAAATAATCCGGGAAAAGACCGGATTGGAAGCGGACGCTTATTTCTCCGCCAGCAAGATTGCCTGGATTCTTGAAAATGTGCCCGGGGCAAGGGAGAAGGCGGAAAACGGCGGGCTCATGTTTGGAAATGTCGACACCTGGCTGATCTACAATCTGAGCGGCAGGCGTCTTCATATAACGGATTACACGAATGCTTCCAGGACGATGCTCTTTAACATTCATACGCTTTCCTGGGACGATGAACTCCTCGAACTTTTTTCCATTCCGCGTTCCATGCTGCCGGAGGTGAGACCTTCAAGCCAGGTCTACGGAATGACGGACAGCCGTATTCTGGGAGGGGAAATTCCGATTGCCGGGGCTGCAGGCGATCAGCAGGCCGCCCTTTTCGGACAGTGCTGTTTTGAACCCGGCTCGGTAAAGAATACCTACGGAACCGGCTGCTTCCTGCTTATGCATACAGGAAAGGAAGCGGTCGAATCGAAACACGGGCTCATCACGACCCTTGCGGCCTCCGCGTCAGCGGAAGCGGAATACGCTCTGGAAGGGAGCGTTTTCGTCGGCGGGGCGGTGGTGCAGTGGCTGCGGGATGAAATGAGGATGATACGCACGGCGGCTGAAACGGCTCGATACGCGGAGCAGGTTTCGGATTCGGCAGGCGTCTATCTGGTTCCCGCTTTTACCGGTATGGGGGCTCCTTACTGGAATCAGTATGCAAGGGGAACAATCGTGGGTCTGACAAGAGGCTGCCGGAAGGAGCACCTGATCAGGGCGGCGCTGGAATCAATCGCTTATCAGAGCGCCGATCTTATACGGGCGATGGAAGAGGACGCAGGGAGAAAGCTGACGGAGCTGAAAGTGGATGGCGGGGCAGGCACGAACGAGTTTCTGCTTCAATTCCAGTCCGATATCATCAACGCCAGGGTGCTGAGGCCGGAGTGCGTGGAGACGACAGCGCTTGGAGCCGCTTATCTGGCCGGGCTTGCCATCGGCTTCTGGAAGGACAAAGAGGAGATTCTGGAAAACTGGAAGCTTGGGAAGGTGTTTGAGCCGGATATGGAGGAGGCGCAAAGAAGAAAGCTGACTGCCGGCTGGAAAAAGGCGGTGCGCTGCGCCAAATTCTGGGCACAGGATGAAGGAAACGATGCGGAGTGACGACATAGAAAAGATGGAGAATCAAATATCTGAAATCGAAATCTGCAGAGCTGATTTTCCGAAGCCTTTTCGTCCCTCGGACGGAAAGGCTTTTTCGGATAACCTAAGGGATCCCTTTCGTCTGTACCGGCTTTCTCCCGCGGAGCTTGGACCGGAAGCAAGGAGAGAGAGGATGGAGGGGGAGAGGCTTTTGGAACAGGCCGCCGCTTGTTTGAAAAGAAGACAGCTGAAGGTCTATGTGGAGGGAGCCGGCGTTATAAGGCCCCTGTCGCTTGCAAGAATCCTTTTTATAAGAGGTTTTTTGCTGGAAGCGCTTTATGCGGATTGTTTTTCAGCGGACGAAGAGGAGGATTTTTACTGGCTGGCAGCCCACTTTCCCCGGCTGCTTTTGCGGGATCCCTCTGCAGCTGCGGAGTGGAAAAAGACCGGCGGCGAAGGGATTGTGATCGGGAAAGGAGAATCCACGCGGGAATGCGCCGTGTTCTTTGTTGAATTTCCGGAGAATGAGGAAAATGATCCCATAAAGGAACTCGCCGGCAAACTAAAGGAAACGGTTTCCGCGCGCCGCCGCTTTTCCCTGCCTGTCTTTATGCGGAAGCGTATTTGCGGCATAAAAAAAAGCCTGCTGCTTTTTTAGCGGCAGGCTTTTTTATGTCAATAGAAGATTCTGCGGATGCAATAGATGGAACGGTAGGTGGCAGGCGAACGCGTGCAGATGCCAAGCTCCGGGCAGGATGCGTTGACGATGGAGTCGTTCCCCATATAAAGGGCCGTGTGGCCGTAATACATAATGATGTCTCCCGGCCTTGCTTCTGCAAGGGAGCCCACCGGAACGCCGAGCGTTTCGATTACCAGGCCGTTTCGGGGGAAGTAGACGCCGAAATGGGCGTAGACTTCTTTGGCAAATCCGGCGCAGTCGCAGCCGTTCGTCAGGCTTTCGCCGCCGAGAACATAGGGATTTCCGAGGAACTGGCAGGCGTATTCAACGATTTTCTGTCCGATATTCGGATCCGTATTGTTTGCCCGGGCGTCCCGGCATATCTGGGCGGCCAGATTGATCTGGCCCTGAAGTCCGGGGGCTACAGCGTAAGCGGCAAAGGCTTCATCTCTTGACCAGACCTTTGCGTTGGAAGCGGACTGGGCGGCTGCCTGGCTTGCGGCGGCAGCCTCAGCAGCCCTCTGCGCGGCGGCGGCTTCCTCGGCGGCCCTCTGCGCGGCGGCGGCTTCTTCTGCGGCGGCAGCAGCGCTTTCAGCCGCGCGGCGCTGCGCTTCTTCCTCGGCTTTCTTCCGGGCTTCTTCCTCGGCTTTCTTCCGGGCCTCTTCCTCAGCCTTCTTCCGGGCTTCTTCTTCCGCCTTTCTGGCTTTTTCGATTTCAATCTCCTGCAGAGCAGCTTTTTCGAGGGCTATTTTCTCTGTCAGTTCCTCGGCTCTTTTCTGAAGGGACGAAAGCTCGGCATCGTAATTATCCGAAAGCTGGCGCTTTTCCGTCAAGGTGGCGTCCAGCGCGTTTTGCTGTTCTTCGAGATTGCCTTTTTCCTCCATCAATTCGCCCTGGGAGGCGGTGAGCGTATTCTTCAAGGCGTTGATTTCCGTTACGCATTGCTCGTATTCGGTCAGCAGCTTGCGGTCGTAGTTGTTAATCTGCTGGGCGTATTGGATTCGGTTCAGGAAATCAATGAAGTCTTTCGAAGCGGCAAGAAATGAAAACCAGGAAAGATGTTCATTTCTTTCATAAATATACTGTATGCGCGTTTTCATGTTGGAATACTGGCTGTCCCGGACGGCCTCGGCCTCCACGAGAGCGCTTTCCGCTTCCGCTATATTCTGCTCTGTATCCGCGATATCGCGGCTTAAGATGGATATCTGGGACATCATGGATATGAGCCGGGCGTCCAGATCAGATATTTCTGTTTCCAGCGCGTTATGCGCCGCCTGGTTGTCTTCTATTTGGGAAATTGTGTTGTTGTAGGAAGCGCTGTCAGCTGCTTGCTGACTGCGAAGCTCAGCTTCCGTATCGGCCATGACTGCCGCCGGAGAGCCGATAGCCAGGAGCAGGCAGAGCACAAGGCAGAGAAAAGGGTTTTTTCGTATCAACATATAATCTCCTTTATAAAATGAAAAGCATAAATCGCCCGGACGGAAATATGCGCCTGTTCAGCGGGCCGCTCTGCGCGGCAAAAGCAGGGCAGATTGGCGCGTCTCTTTGCGGAGCGATTAAAGCAAACGGCAAAAAAGGAACGTTTGCTGTATTCTTCCTTATTTAAACACAAAAAACGCTCCGTTACAAGTGGGTAGAATATTTTTTCCTTTGGGCAGGGACTTGTTTTCAAAAAAGATTCATGATATTATCTTATCGCGCGAGCGGGTTAAAGCATACCGCTTATTCAGCGCATGAAACGCCGGGCAGGCAAAGGTCCCGGGTTTTTTAGTCGAGACGAGTCCGTTTATTGCTGAGAGGAAGATGCGATATGTATTGTCCGGAATGTGGAGAAAAAATCCTAGACGGATCCCGATTCTGCAGCTTTTGCGGCGCGAAGGTGCTGATCGCGCCGGATGGCGATTCGGCCGGTCAGGAAGTGACCGGCGAGACGAGGATCTTCAGCGGATCGGGTCTTAATACAAGAGGAGAGGTTTTTGGAAGGACAGAAGCCGGAAGCGCCGGAAACGGCGCTCGGCCGGATGCGGCTGCCGGAGGGTCTGTCCCGGAAAGAGAGCTTTTTTCAGACATCGGTTTTGAAAAAGAGGTATCCGAAGTTACCAAAAGAAGAAGGGAAGGCTCGCAGGCTTCCGGCGTTGAGAACCGGAATCAGCAGCATAATGAGTCCGGAAGCGAAAAAGAGGAAGAAATCCGGAAAAAATATGAGGAGGGCTTTTCGGGCTATAAAGAGCAGCGAAGCGGCAGGAAAAAAAGCTCAAAAAGGCAGACTTCATCAAGAAAAAAAAGAAATCGCAACGATCTGTATTTCCTGTTTGGGGCGGCGACCATCACCTTGCTGGCTCTGTTTTTGTTTATGATCATCGTGAAGGGCGTCAGGAGCAGCTTTACGGATGTAATCACGCAGGATTCCGTTATCACTTCCGCTTCTAACGCTGATTCGAGGGATATAATCGATACGGAAGCGGCGATGAGCGCCGCCATCCGGGCGGCGGAAGAGGAAGAAAGCCGGAGAGCCGCGGCGCTTGGGCTGGCAGAGTCCGAGTCGGAAGAAGAGGATTTTTCTGTAACGGAGTCGGCGGAGTCCGAGGCGGAATCTTCTTTGCCCGCAGAGGACAGCAGCCCGGCCGAGTCGGCGGCGGAATCGGAAGCTTCGGGAACGGAATCTTCGGAATCGCTGCCTTCCGAATCGGAATCATCCGCAGCCCTTCCGACAGAGACTCCGAAGACGCCTTCTTCCTCCGATTCGGCCCCGGCGGATCTGGCCTCTTTGAAGGCGGTTCGTTTTAACGGCGCCGCGGCGACGTCGCAGCTGGTCCAGCAGGATACTTCCATCAGCAACGCGCCGGAGAAAGCGGTTGACAGCGATACCGTAACTTCCTGGCAGGAAGGCGTTGAAGGCAGCGGCGTTGGGGAACAGCTTACGGTGACGCTGGGAGAAAAGCAGAAGCTGAGGTGTCTCGTCCTTTATCTGGGAAACTGGAGGGAGCCGAGAACTTACGCCGAGAATAACCGCCCGAAAGAGCTGATTCTTACCATAAACGGCGCTTCGTATGAATTCGCCTTTTCCGATGCGATGCTTCCGCATTACATTGATTTTCCGGAAGCTTTGGAAACGGATACGATTACGTTTACGATCAAATCGGTCTATGAGGGAAGCGATCCGGGTGATACCTGTATTTCGGAAATTATTCCATACGCTGCGGACTGAAGGAGTCTGCTTCTGTCCGGAGGAAGGCATTGAGAATATTTGTTATGAGAGGGGATATGCCGCGGCGGTCTCCTCTCTTTTTTAGGATATTTGATTGAAATGCCTCTTGACATTCTTAACCGGCTATGCTAAGGTAAAAAATGCACTATTGTGGCGAACTATGTTATTGAAGCATTTTCGGTTCTATGATATAGTTTGGAAGAATACGAAAGATTACGGGGTGGAATGTCGAATGGAGAAAAACAGAATTCGTCCTATCAAGTCCGGCAGATCGATTCGAATGAGCTACCAGAGGCGCCGGGAAGTCCTGGAGATGCCGAACCTCATTGAGGTGCAGAAGGCGTCCTATGACTGGTTTATTAATAAGGGGCTTCGGGAAATATTCGATGATATCTCTCCGATTGAAGACTTCAGCGATAAGCTCAGTCTTGAATTTGTGGATTACGAGCTGTGCAGGGATGAAGTGAAGTATCCGATTGAAGAGTGCAAGGAACGCGACGCGAATTACGCGGCGCCGCTCAAGGTTACGGTGCGTCTTCTTAATAAGGATAACGGCGAGATCAAGGAACATGAAATCTTCATGGGCGATCTTCCGTTGATGACGGAGACCGGAACTTTTATTATCAACGGGGCGGAGCGCGTTATTGTCAGCCAGCTGGTCAGGTCGCCGGGTATTTATTACGGCATCACGCATGACAAGATCGGCAAAAAGCTGTTTTCCTGTACGGTCATTCCCAACCGCGGCGCATGGCTTGAATACGAGACAGATTCCAATGACGTGTTTTCCGTGCGGGTGGACAGAACCCGAAAAGTACCGGTGACGCAGCTGATTCGCGCGATGGGGGTCGGCACCAATCAGGAAATTATCGAGCTGTTCGGCGACGAGCCGAAGCTGGAAGCTTCCTTCGCGAAGGATACGGCGACGAATTACCAGGAAGGCCTGTTGGAACTCTATAAAAAGATCCGTCCGGGAGAACCCCTGGCTGTGGATTCCGCGGAATCGCTGATTTACGGGATGTTCTTCGATCCGAGACGCTATGATCTGGCAAAGGTCGGGCGTTATAAATTCAACAAAAAGCTCCAGCTCAGAAACCGCATCGCCGGACATGTGCTGGCGGAAGCGGTCGTCAATGAGGTGACCGGCGAGATTATCGCGGAAGCCGGCCAGAAGGTCAGCAGGGAACTGGCCGATGAGATCCAGAATCAGGCGGTTCCGGCGGTTTTCATTTCCATAGAAGGAGTAGACCGGCCTGTAAAAGTGCTGTCGTCACTGATGGTCAATATCGACCGCTGGATCGAGCTTAGCGCGGAAGAAAAGAAGCTTTACGGCATTACGGAGCTTGTCTATTATCCGGTTCTGCAGGAGATCTTAAGCGAGACAGAGGACGAGGCGGAGCGTAAGCTTATGCTGAGGAGACGGGTCCACGAGCTGATCCCGAAGCATATTACAAAAGAAGATATTTTTGCCTCTATCAATTATAATATGCATCTTGAATACGGAATCGGAAACGACGACGATATCGATCATCTGGGCAACCGGAGGATTCGCGCGGTGGGCGAGCTTCTTCAGAACCAGTATCGAATCGGTTTGTCCAGACTGGAAAGAGTCGTCCGCGAACGCATGACGACGCAGGATTCGGATTCCGTGACCCCGCAGTCCCTGATCAACATCAAGCCGGTTACAGCGGCGGTTAAGGAATTTTTCGGTTCTTCACAGCTGTCCCAGTTCATGGATCAGAACAATCCGCTTTCCGAACTGACGCACAAAAGACGTCTTTCCGCCCTGGGCCCGGGAGGTCTTTCCAGAGACCGCGCCGGCTTTGAGGTCCGGGACGTCCATTATTCGCATTACGGACGTATGTGCCCGATTGAGACGCCTGAAGGCCCGAACATCGGACTTATCAACTCCCTGGCCTGCTACGCCAGGATCAACGAATATGGCTTCGTCGAGGCCCCTTACCGCAAGATCGATAAGAGCGATCCGAAGAATCCCCGGGTCACGGGCGAAGTCGTCTATATGACTGCCGACGAAGAAGATAATTATCACGTCGCGCAGGCGAACGAACCGCTTGACGAAGAGGGTCATTTTATCCATAAGAATGTTTCCGGCCGTTACCGCGAAGCGACGCAGGCTTACGACCGCACCATGTATGACTATATGGATGTTTCCCCAAAAATGGTCTTTTCGGTGGCTACTTCCCTGGTTCCTTTCCTTCAGAACGACGACGCCAACCGGGCCCTGATGGGTTCGAACATGCAGCGTCAGGCCGTTCCGCTTCTGGTGACGGAGGCTCCTGCCGTCGGTACCGGAATGGAGGAGAAGGCTGCGGTGGACTCCGGACTCTGCGTACTGGCCAAAAGAGACGGGACGGTAACCTTCGTAAGTTCCACGGATATTGTGGTTACGGCAGATGACGGAACAAGAGACAGCTATCATCTGATCAAGTTCTCCCGTTCCAACCAGAGCAACTGCTACAATCAGAAGCCGGTTGTCTACAAGGGCGACCGGGTTGTGAAGAATCAGGTGATTGCGGACGGGCCTTCTACCTGCGGAGGGGAGCTGGCCCTCGGCAAAAATCCGCTGATCGGTTTTATGACCTGGGAAGGTTATAATTACGAGGACGCGGTCCTTTTGTCGGAAAGACTTGTCCAGAATGACGTCTATACTTCGGTGCATATAGAAGAATATGAGGCCGAATCCCGCGATACCAAGCTGGGGCCGGAGGAGATTACCCGCGATGTGCCCGGCGTAGGCGATGAAGCCCTGAAGGATCTGGACGACCGCGGCATCATCCGAATCGGCGCCGAAGTGCGCGCGGGGGATATACTTGTCGGGAAGGTTACTCCGAAGGGAGAAACGGAACTGACCGCGGAAGAAAGGCTTCTTCGCGCGATCTTCGGTGAAAAGGAGAGGGAGGTTCGGGATACCTCGCTTAAGGTTCCCCACGGCGAATACGGAATTGTCGTGGACGCCAAGGTCTTTACCCGGGAAGAGGGGGATGAGCTTCCTCCGGGCGTAAATCAGAGCGTGCGCATTTACATCGCTCAAAAGAGAAAAATATCTGTTGGCGATAAGATGGCCGGCCGCCACGGCAATAAGGGCGTTGTGTCCCGGGTGCTTCCGGTGGAAGATATGCCGTTCCTCCCGAACGGACGTCCGCTTGATATCGTCCTGAACCCTCTGGGCGTTCCCTCCCGTATGAATATCGGGCAGGTTCTGGAGATCCATCTCTCGCTGGCGGCCAGGGCCCTCGGCTTCAACATTTCCACTCCGGTTTTTGACGGGGCCAATGAGACGGATATTCAGGATACGCTGGAGATGGCCAATGATTATGTGAATTGGAGTTGGGAGGATTTCCAGGCTAAATACGCGGATACGACCGATCCCGAAGTCATGAAGTATCTGGGAGAGCATCTGGAGCACAGAGAACTCTGGAAGGGCGTCCCGATTACCAGGGACGGAAAAGTGCAGCTGCGCGACGGGCGAACCGGCGAGTGCTTTGATTCAAAAGTTACGATCGGCCACATGCATTATCTTAAGCTTCACCACCTGGTTGACGATAAGATCCACGCCCGTTCGACCGGTCCCTACTCCCTTGTCACGCAGCAGCCGCTGGGCGGAAAAGCGCAGTTTGGCGGTCAGCGTTTCGGCGAGATGGAAGTCTGGGCGCTCGAGGCTTACGGCGCGTCTTATACGCTGCAGGAAATCCTTACCATGAAGTCCGACGATGTGGTGGGCCGCGTCAAGACTTATGAAGCCATTATCAAGGGCGACAACATTCCCAGCCCGGGAATTCCGGAATCCTTCAAGGTTCTCCTGAAAGAACTCCAGTCGCTCGGCCTTGACGTCAGGGTCCTGGATGAAAACAGGAACGAGGTTACGCTCAGAGAGACGATTGATTACGGGGAGACGAACATCAACAAGATTATCGAAGGCGATTCTAGACGGGACAGAAATGAAGAGCGGGCTGAATTCAGCCGCCACGGTTTCACGCAGCAGCGCTTTGATGAAAATACAGAGGAGCTTGTGGACGAAGAAGAGGATACAGACGACGAGCTGATTAATCCTTATGACGGCATCGACGATGATTTTGATGACGACAGCTTTCTCGATATGGATTCAGAGGATGATTTGGATTGACGTCAGACGGCTTTCTCCGGCTTTTGGCCGGAGAAAGCCCTGACGCATAGAGTGTGGACCCCGATGAAGCGGGCGCTTTTAGGAAGGCCCGTATACTGCTGAGTATGGGAGGCATATATGGCAGAGTTTATTACCAAGCAGGAAGAGTACAAGCCGGTTACGTTTGACGCGATGCGGATCAGCCTTGCTTCTCCTGACAGAATCCGTGAGTGGTCTCATGGGGAAGTCAGAAAGCCCGAGACGATTAACTACCGTACGCTGAAGCCGGAAAAAGACGGTCTCTTCTGTGAGCGCATTTTTGGCCCTTCTAAAGACTGGGAGTGCCATTGCGGCAAGTATAAGAAGATCCGCTATAAAGGCGTAGTCTGCGACCGATGCGGCGTTGAGGTCACCAAGTCTTCGGTCCGGCGCGAGCGGATGGGGCATATTGAGCTGGCGGCTCCTGTGTCGCATATCTGGTATTTTAAGGGTATTCCTTCCCGGATGGGACTCCTTCTCGATATCTCTCCGAGGACTTTGGAGAAAGTCCTTTATTTTGCCAATTATATTGTCCTTGATCCTGCGGACGCCGCCCCCGGAATTGTAAAGAAGCAGGTTCTTACGGAGCGGGAATATCAGGAGGCGAGGGAAAAATACGGTTATGGCTTCCGCGTCGGAATGGGTGCCGAGGCTGTTCAGGAGCTTCTTGCGGAGATCGATCTGGAGCAGGAATCCGCCGATCTGAAGAAGGAGCTGAAGGAGTCATCCGGCCAGAAGCGGGCCCGGATTATTAAACGCCTTGAGGCGGTAGAGGCCTTCCGCGGTTCGGGCAACCGTCCGGAGTGGATGGTGATGAACGTGATTCCGGTTATTCCGCCGGATCTCCGCCCGATGGTTCAGCTTGACGGCGGCCGCTTCGCGACTTCCGATCTCAATGATCTTTACAGAAGGATCATCAACAGGAACAATCGTCTTAAAAGACTTTTGGATCTTGGCGCCCCCGAGATCATTGTGAGAAATGAAAAGCGCATGCTTCAGGAGGCGGTTGACGCCCTTATCGACAACGGACGCAGAGGCCGCCCCGTGACGGGTCCCGGCAATCGCGCGTTAAAGTCCCTGTCCGATATGCTGAAAGGCAAATCAGGCCGTTTCCGCCAGAACCTGCTCGGAAAGCGCGTCGACTATTCGGGCCGTTCCGTTATCGTCGTCGGCCCGGAGCTGAAGATTTATCAGTGCGGTCTTCCGAAGGAGATGGCAATCGAGTTGTTTAAGCCTTTCGTTATGAAGGAACTGGTCAGCAGGGGAACCGCCCATAACATCAAGAGCGCCAAGAAGATGGTGGAAAAGCTGGAGACGGAAGTGTGGGACGTTCTGGAAGACGTCATTACGGAGCATCCGGTCATGCTGAACCGGGCCCCTACGCTCCATCGTCTCGGAATCCAGGCGTTTGAGCCGATCCTCGTTGAAGGAAAAGCGATCAAGCTTCATCCGCTTGTCTGTACGGCTTTCAATGCGGACTTTGACGGAGACCAGATGGCGGTGCATCTCCCCCTGACGGTCGAAGCGCAGGCGGAATGCCGCTTCCTCATGCTTTCTCCGAACAATCTGCTCAAGCCCTCGGACGGCGGCCCTGTCGCGGTTCCTTCACAGGACATGGTTCTCGGAATTTATTATCTTACCCAGGACCGGCCCGGCGCAAAAGGCGAGGGAATGCACTTCTCGAACCTGAATGAAGCGATTCTGGCCTATGAGAATAAGTACATTACGCTTCAGTCCAGAATCTCCGTCCGCCGTTCCCGGACAAGGGCGGATGGAACGACAGTTTCGGGGAATGTGGAGAGCACGCTCGGAAGGTTCCTCTTCAATGAAATTATTCCTCAGGATCTTGGCTTTGTTGACCGGGAAGATCCCGCTAATGAGCTGTCTCTGGAAGTGGATTTCCTGACCGGCAAGAAGCAGCTCAAATCGATCCTGTGGAAAGTTATCAACCTCCACGGCGCTACGGTTACGGCTGAAGTGCTGGATAATGTCAAGGCCATGGGTTATAAATACTCGACTCTCTCGGCCATGACGGTCTCCATCTCCGATATGACCGTTCCGCCGGAAAAGCCGAAGCTGATTGAAGAGGCCCAGGAGACGGTGGATCGGATTACCAGAAATTACCGCCGCGGCTTTATCACGGATGAGGAGAGATATAAAGAGGTCGTTGAGACCTGGAAAGAAATGGACAGCGTCCTGACCCGCAAGCTTCTTGACGGTCTCGACCGCTACAACAATATTTATATGATGGCGGACTCCGGAGCCCGAGGCAGCGACAAGCAGATCAAGCAGCTTGCCGGAATGCGCGGGCTGATGGCGGATACGACCGGGCATACGATCGAGCTTCCTATTAAATCCAACTTCCGCGAAGGTCTTGACGTACTTGAGTACTTCATGTCCGCTCACGGGGCGAGAAAGGGACTTTCCGATACGGCGCTTCGAACGGCTGACTCAGGGTATCTGACAAGACGTCTCGTCGACGTCTCCCAGGAACTGATCATACGGGAGATCGATTGTTCGCTGGAGCGCAATGAGATCCCGGGCATGTGGGTCAGCCAGTTTGCGGACGGAAAGGAAGAAATTGAATCTCTTCAGGAAAGAATTACCGGCCGCTTTGCCGCTATGGATATCCTCGATAAAGACGGAAAAATTCTGGTGAAGGCAAACCACATGATCACGCCTTCCAGGGCGGAACGGGTTATCAAGTTCGGGGTCAACGAAGACGGCACTCCGATCGATAAGGTGAAAATTCGTACGATTCTTACCTGCCGTTCCAGGGATGGAATCTGCGTCAAGTGCTACGGGGCCAACATGGCATCCGGGGAAGCCGTCCAGGTCGGCGAATCGGTCGGCATTATAGCCGCCCAGTCCATCGGCGAGCCGGGCACCCAGCTTACCATGCGGACTTTCCATACCGGCGGCGTCGCCGGCGGCGATATCACCCAGGGTCTTCCCCGTGTCGAGGAGCTTTTTGAAGCCAGAAAGCCCAAGGGTCTCGCGATTATTTCGGAGATCCCCGGCGTGGTCCAGATCCTTGACCAGAAGAAAAAGCGCGAAGTGGTCGTAACGCAGATTGAGAATGAGGAAGGTTCCAAGGATTACCAGAAGACCTATCTGATTCCGTATGGTTCCAGGATCAAGGTTACCGAAGGCCAGATCCTTGAGGCCGGCGCGGAGATCACGGAAGGCTCTGTCAACCCGCATGATATCATGAAGATCCGGGGCATAAGGGCCGTGCAGGACTACCTGCTCAGGGAAGTTCAGCGCGTGTATCGGCTCCAGGGCGTCGAGATCAATGACAAACATATCGAGGTTATTGTGCGGCAGATGCTTAAGAAGGTCCGCATCGAGAAGCAGGGTGATACCGACTTCCTTCCGGGGGCTTTCGCGGACTTCCTTGATTTTGAGGATATGAATGAGCAGCTGATCGCGGAAGGCAAGGAACCGGCTGAAGGCGTAAGGATTGTTCTCGGTATTACAAAAGCGGCTTTGGCTACCAATTCGTTCCTGTCGGCGGCATCCTTCCAGGAGACCACCAAGGTTCTGACAGACGCGGCCATCAAGGGAAGAATTGACCCCCTGATCGGCTTGAAGGAAAATGTCATTATCGGCCAGCTGATTCCGGCCGGAACCGGACTTCGGCGCTATCGGGATGTCAGGCTGGATACAGACGAAAAAATTGAGCAGCGCAGGATCCGTGAGGCTGAAGAAGCCGAGCAGGAAGCGATCCGGGCGGCAGACGCCAGGGCCAAGGCTGCGGAAAATGAAGAAGCGGAAGACGACGAAAAGGATTTTTTTGATTCGGAGCCTTCAGAAGCGGATTCCGAAGATATGATTCTTTCTTCGGAATCGGAAGAGAAAATCCTGACGGATGATATGGCAGCCGGGGAAGAGACGAAAGAAGAGAGCGAAGAGGAATAAAACAGGCGTTTCAGGCGGCGGCAGCTAACTGCCGCCGTTTTCTCTTAAAACAGTAAATCATGTCTTGACGAAAGATAAAAAAAAGACTATAATACACCAGTATGCGCAGATCAGCGCTTTTGCTTTTTGCGCCCATGCAGATTTAGACAGCCGTATCGCCGCTGTTTTTGCAGCGGACTTTAAAAAGGAGGAAACCAAAAGGAATGCCTACATTTAACCAGTTAGTCAGAAAAGGAAGAGAGACTTCCGCAAAGAAGCCGAAGGCTCCGGCTCTGCTTCGGTCTTTTAACTCTCTGAAGAAGAAGAGCGTCAAGACCTTCTCTCCGCAGAAGCGAGGTGTCTGCACGGCGGTTAAGACCGCAACCCCGAAGAAGCCGAATTCCGCGCTTCGTAAGATTGCCAGGGTTCGTCTTTCCAACGGCGTTGAGGTCACGTCCTATATTCCGGGTGAAGGCCACAATCTTCAGGAGCACAGCGTCGTCATGATCCGCGGCGGCCGTGTCAAGGATCTTCCCGGTACCAGATACCACATCATCCGCGGTACGCTTGATACCGCCGGCGTCGCAAACCGCCGTCAGGCCCGTTCAAAATACGGCGCAAAGAAACCGAAGAAGTAAGAAGCATTCATTAATCATCCGAATCACATTATTCATGATTTGTGCGGCATTCAGACTGGATCCTTACGGCTGTGGATCTATAGAAACCTTTGTCCGCGCGAACACATGGCAATTTACATGTGAGTACCTGTGATGAAATCATATGATTTAGGAGGGAAGAAACGTGCCACGTAAGGGACATACTACAAAGCGTGAGACCTTAGCGGATCCGATGTA
>JAILID010000067.1 GCA_024695465.1 Lachnospiraceae bacterium
AAGGCGGCGTCCAAAGCGCAGGAGAGGCTGGATTCGATATCGGATAAGGAACTGAGGCACGGCGGGGACCAGTGAACGGAAGCGGAAAAATGCAGGATGATTTCAGAAGGTGCTCCTTTTACCAGATCTGGATCAGGAGCTTTAAGGATGGGAATGGCGACGGAATCGGGGATCTGGCCGGCGTCTTCGAAAAACTGGAGTATATAAAATCCCTGGGCGTTGACGGGATCTGGTTCAGCCCGATCTATCCCTCGCCCAACGCGGATTACGGCTACGACATATCCGATTACCGGGATATCCACCCGGATTACGGGACCCTGGAGGATTTCCGCCGGGTGCTTTCAAAGGCCCATTCCCTGGGCCTTAAGGTCATCATGGATCTGGTCATCAACCACACGTCTGACGAGCATCCCTGGTTCCTTGAGAGCCGGAAAGGGAAGGACAATCCCTACAGCGATTACTACATCTGGCGGGATCCGCGCTGGGAAGGGGAGAAGAGGCTGCCGCCCAACAACTGGTACAGCCAGTTCGAGGGGCTGGCCTGGGAGTACTGTGAGACCCGGCAGCAGTATTATCTCCACGTTTTCGCCAGGAAACAGCCGGATCTCAACATGGACAACCCCAAGGTCCGGGAGGAGGTAAAGGGGATCATGCGCTTCTGGCTCGATATGGGGGTGGACGGCTTCCGGGAAGATGTCATCACCTTCATATCCAAGCAGGAAGATCTCCCCAACGGCCTCTCCTTCCTTCCGGCGATCAACGGCCTGCCTTTCTACAAGGACGGCCCCCATATCATGGAATACCTGACGGAATTCCGGGAAGTGGCGAAGGAATACGGGGCGATCCAGATCGGCGAGGCGCCTTTTACTCCGACGGGGACGGCCCTTAAGTACATTTCGGGGGAGAACCGGGTGCTTGACATGATGATCCAGTTCGACACGATGATGGCGGATTGTTTCCTTACGGAATATGTCTACCACAAATTCACGCTCCGCAAGCTCAAGCGGGCTTTCGGGAAGTGGCAGAAGGCGCTGGAGGGGAAGGCCTGGAACGCGCTCTATCTGGAGAATCATGACCATCCCCGCGTCATCAACCGCTACGGGAGCCTTTCCTTTTGGAAGGAGTCGGGGAAGATGCTGGCAGCCTGCTACATTTTCCAGCAGGGTACGCCTTTCATTTTCCAGGGACAGGAGCTGGGGATGACTAACATCCGCCTCTCCTCCATCGATAAGTACCTGGACGTAGCCTCGAAGAACGCCTACGCCAGCTTCCATCTGCGGGAGAAGGTGGAGAGACGGCTTCTGCGCATCTATGTGTCCAGCCGGGACTCCGCAAGGACCCCGCTGCAGTGGGACGGGACGAAATACGCGGGCTTCAGCAGCTGCAGGCCCTGGTTCTATGTGAATTCCAATTACCGGAGGATCAACGCGGCGGCGGAGGAGCAGGATCCGGGCAGCATCCTGAACTTCTACCGCAGGTGCCTTGCGCTCCGCAAGGAGAGCGAGACCCTGCTCTGGGGGAGCTATCGGGAATATCAGAAGCTGAGCCCCAGGCTCTATCTCTATGAGAGGGCCTACCGGGGCGAGCGGATCCTGGTGGCCTGCTCGTTTTCGAAAAAGGAGACGCGTTTTCGTCTGCCCCGGGGCTATGAAAAACCGGGCAGGCTCCTTCTTTGCAATTACGAGGATGAGGGGGAGGAGGATATCCTCCGGCCTTACGAGGTCCGGCTCCTGAAATGGCCGGTTTCTTCATAAACGCCCTATACTTATAGAATAGTTACAAACCATCGGACGTTTTTGTAGAAAAAATTGACAAAAGGGCCAAAGTGAGATAGACTATTATTCGTATAATAATTGCGAGTGAGGAAACAAACATGGATTATTCTCCTTCTAGTATCCCGCGTGAAATAGGGCCAAATTGTGTTGTTGGAATCGGAGCTTCCGCCGGCGGGCTGGAGGCTCTTCAACAATTTCTGACGTTTCTTCCCAGCAATACCGGTATGGCTTTCGTCATCATCCAGCACCTTGCGCCGGATCATAAAAGCCTGCTTTCCGATATCCTTGGAAAGTATACTGTCATGCCCGTCCGGGAGGCTGTGGACGGGATGCGGGTGGAAAGAAACTGCATTTACATGATTCCGCCCAAGTACAATCTCGAGATCGACCAGGACGTGCTGCGCTTAAGCGAGTACAACCACGCCAAGATCAACCATCCGATCGACATCTTCTTTCGGTCGCTGGCGGGGGCCTACGAAAACCGGGCCGTGGCGGTGATCCTGTCCGGGACGGGTTCCGACGGGACCAACGGCATCCGCTCCATCAAGGATCGGAACGGCCTGATCATCGTCCAGTCGCCGGAAAGCGCCAAGTTCGACGGCATGCCCAGAAACGCGATCGCGACGGGCTTCGTGGATCTTGTCCTGAACCCGGACGCCATTGCCAGGGAGCTTTCGCATATCGCGAATTCGGTGGTCGTCACAAGCACCCGCCAGCTCCTGACGGATGACGACCTTATGAAGCAGGTTTTCACCATCCTGAAGGATGTGACCAACATCAACTACGCCTACTACAAGCAGACGACCATCCTCCGGCGCATCGAGCGCCGGCTGGTGCTCACCCATAACCGCAACCTCAGGGAGTATGTGGCCTATCTGGGCAACAATCCGGACGAGGCGCGGCTCCTGGCCAAGGAGGTTCTGATCGGCGTGACTTCCTTCTTCCGGGACGCGGATTATTTCGACGTCCTGAAGGAAAGGGTCATCGTCAACCTGATCCGGAACTGCAAGCCCTCGGACCAGATCCGGGTCTGGGTTGCGGGATGTTCGACCGGTGAGGAGGCCTATTCGATCGCCATCCTCTTCGCGGAGGCCATGGAGGAGCTGAACATCCGGCGGGAAATCAAGATCTTCGCGACGGATCTCGATTCGGACGCGATCATCCAGGCCAACCGGGGGATCTACGGCGACAATATCATTGAGGACGTGAGCCTGCCCAGGCTTTCGCGCTATTTTACGCGCAAAGGCAATAAATACGCGATCCGCCACGATATCCGGAAAATGATCATCTTTGCCCAGCACAATGTCTTCCAGGATCCGCCTTTCGGCAAGCTGGATCTCATCAGCTGCCGGAACCTCCTGATCTATTTCCAGACGACGCTGCAAAGAAGCCTTTTCGCGATCTTCCACATGGCCTTAAACGACCGGGGTTACCTCTTCCTGGGCCGCTCGGAATCGGTCGTCGATTACGACGACATCTTCCGCATATCCTGCGCCAACGAGAAGATCTTCGTCCACAACGCCGGAGGCAAGGCTCCGACCCATGAGCGCCTCAGCTACTCCATGAAGCTGGCAGACAGCGTGATCGAGCCGATTGACCTGCCGAGCCGGACGGACAATTCCGATATATCCTACAAGACGGGCGAGCTTGATACTTCGATCCTGGAAGCCATGATGCCGGCCTGCCTGCTGGTAAATGAAAAAAATGAACTGATCCACAGCTACGGCGACTGTTCCCTGTTCATCAACCTTCCCACCGGGAGCGTGACGCTGGATATCTTCTCCCTGATCCGGAACGACCTCAAGATCCCCCTGTCCACCGCCTTAAGGGACGCCAGGGAGAAAAACGACCGGATAGCTTATGACGAGGTTCCTGTCAAGATCGGGGAAGAGCCGGAGCTCATATCGGTCATTGCCCAGCCGATCCGGGACCGGGTGGGGGAATACACCGGTTTTATCGCGGTTGGCTTCATCCGGGGCAAACGGGAATTCAATCGGGATATGATCCATTACGACGTCGATACGGCGGCGTCCCTTCGGATCGCCAATCTGGAGCGAGAGCTCAAGCAGGCCAAGGATGACCTCCGCCACACGGTTACCGAGCTGGAATCGGTGAACGCGGAGCTGCAGGCAGCCAACGAGGAGCTCCTGACGGCCAATGAGGAGCTTCAGAGCTCTAACGAAGAGCTGCAGTCCGTCAACGAGGAGCTCTACACGGTCAACGCCGAGTATCAGAGCAAGGTGAGCGAGCTGGCCGGGCTCAACAACGACATGGCGAATTTCCTCTCCACCACGCTGATCGGCATCATGATGGTGGACCGGAACCTCAATATCCGCAAGTATACGGAGTACATCGCCAAGGAATTCAATGTCGCGGAGCAGGATGTGGGACGCTCCCTGCGCTACATATCCTACAACTTCGCGACGATCGACCTCATGGAGCTCTGCCGCAAGGCCCTGGACGACAGGGAAGCTTCCGAGTATCACTGTGCTTCGGCCCTGGGCAAGACCTATCTCATCCGAATCTCGCCCTACCGGGTCAGCGGCGGGGAGAAGGCGAAGGAGGACAAGACCGAGCCGGAAGGCCTGGTTATCACCTTCGTCGACACGACCAAGAAAGTGGACGACCAGAAGCAGATCGACGCGATGGCGGAAGCGCTCCGCCAGGCGGTCCGGTCCGGCCAGGAGAAGGAAGCGTTCCTGTCGCATATGAGCCATGACATGAGGACGCCGATGACCGCGATCTCAGGGCTTACCGAGCTTACCCTGCAGATGGAGGAGCTTCCGCAGGAGGCCAGGGACAACCTGGAGAAGATCCGGATCTCAAGCAGCTATCTTACCGGGCTCATCGAGGAGGTTCTGGAGACCAGCCGGATCAACGCCGGGAAGGTCGTCTCGGTCAGCACCCCGGTTATCGAGGACAGCGTGATCCGGGAAGTATCGACCATCATTGAGGAGCGGGCCCGGAAGGCCAGACAGGAATTTATCTGCGAGACCCATGGCTGCCGCAGCCTCTACGCGCTGATCGACGTCGAGCACGTCTCGAGGATCCTGCTCAACCTGCTTTCGAACGCGGTTAAGTTTACGCCTCCGGAGGGCCGGATCACACTGACGACCTATGTGAGCTATACGGGAAGCCGGGTGGAGCACCGCTACGTGGTCTCCGATACCGGCCGGGGGATCAGCCAGGAATTCCAGCAGAGGATGTTCCAGCCTTTTGCCCAGGAGAATCTGGACGGGGGTTCGACTTCCGGAACGGGCCTCGGCCTCTACATCTGCCGGAGCCTCGTGAGCCTTTTGGGCGGCACGATCACCTGCCGGAGCGATCTCGGCGAAGGGACGACCTTTACGGTGGTCATGGGTTATGATATCGCCACCACGGAGCAGATCCGCATGCACCAGAGACAGTCCGTGAGCTATGAGGACCGGGTGCTTTTCGGCAAGAACGTCCTCATCGCGGAGGACAATTCGGTCAACGCGGAGGTGATCATCCGAATCCTGGCTTCCAAGGGAATCCATTCGGAGCTCGCCCGCGACGGGCAGGAAGCGGTGGAATTCTTCCGGGCGCATGGCTCCTACCACTACCAGGCGATCATCATGGACATCATGATGCCGGTTATGGACGGACTCGCGGCCTGTGAGGAGATCCGGAAGTCGGATACGGCGGATGCGGAGACGATTCCGATCATTGCGCTCTCCGCCGACGCGACGAGCGAAACCGCTCAGCGCTGCATGAATGCGGGAATGAACGCGCACCTTTTGAAGCCGATCGATCCGGAAAGACTTTTTGCCGCTCTCGCGGAAGTTTTTGAGCAATACGAAATAAGCAGTGACAAGGGGAAAAAAGATTATGGAAACGAATAAGCGATGGAGACAGCATTACCATGCGAACGTGCCATCAGGATGGTCGAACGATCCGAACGGAATGATCTGGTATAAGGGAAAAGGACATTTCTTTTTCCAGCATTACCCTCATAAAGCCCAGTGGGGAATCATGCATTGGGGACATTTTACGACGGAGGATTTCGTGAAATGGGAAGTCCTGCCCGTCGCCCTGGTCCCCACGGAGGAGTACGAGGCCGTCTGCGGCTGCTGTTCCGGAAACGCCATTGAAAAGGACGGAAAGCTTTACCTGATGTACACGGCGGCCCAGCCGGAGCAGCAAAGACAATGTCTCGCGGTATCGGAGGACGGGATCTCCTTCAGCAAGCTCCCGGAGAACCCGATTCTTACGGCGGCGGATCTTTCCGAAGAGGTCTCGAACCGGGATTTCCGGGATCCGAAGATCTTCATAAAGGACGGCTGGTATTACTGCATAGCGGGAACCCGGGTCATTGACCCGGAACATCCCTTCCGGATCGAGGATGCGGCCGGCTTCGCAGGCGATCCGGCCGACCCCGACGCGGTCCGTCACAGCCGGGTGTCGGGAGACCTGCCATTTTTGACCGGCTTTGACGC
>JAILID010000153.1 GCA_024695465.1 Lachnospiraceae bacterium
GACTCCGATCGTAGAAGGCACAAGCAGCTTCCTTGTACGTACCCGCACAAATTCCTTTACACTGTGTTTTTCAAGGTAATATCTTGAACTCATCCCGGATACAATGAAAAGCAGTATCATAAACCACGGGTAAAGAACATACATCACCCCATCCTGATACTGTACATCCTTAAACGGAATCCCTATGCCGGGAAGGATACCGGAAAAGATCATGATCACATGATAGATTACGACCAAAAAAACCGTTATCCATCTGATATTGTCCAAGTAGTATTTTCTCATAAACAACCCACCTATGCAATTATTTTTAACATCATTCTAATTGCAGGTAGATTCAATGTCCACCAACTACATTTAACATTTTTATATGAGTTTTGTAATGTTTAGTTGCTTTTAGAACTCTTTCAAGCTAAAACTCACCGTCCACAACCCCTTATAGCTTGTATCCTTTTCCAGCTTGCTCTTAAACCCTTCAACATACATATCCGTGGTCTTAACTTCGCAAGTCTCCGGATCAAAAAACTGAACCTCAATACTGTCCATCTGCTTATATTCTGTCAGTCTCTGCAGCCAGGTTGGCGTAACCGAAAAGCTGACCGAGATCTCAACCACGCCCATTCTCACCACATCCCTCTGGATGGTACCTGCCTCAGTCTCTCCACCGGAATCTGCCTCCATTAGAGCTTACAAGAGGGTTGCGGAACGGAGTGGATGTGTGTTTCCCTTTACAATCAGCAGGGCGGTATGCCCTTCTTTGTGGAAAGCCCATCCTTTGGACGCAGCGAATGTGGATATTGCTATTGTTTTGCGACTAAATCAACGTCTCAGAGGCATGCCATAGACGGCGTGAATAATTCAGGCTTAATATTCCACGCCCTTCCGGGCGGCGATTCCCCGGTCGTAGGGGTGCTTTATTTTCTTCATTTCCGTAATGTAGTCCGCCCTCGCCATAAGCTCCGGGGACGGATTTCTTCCCGTCAGGACCAGTTCGAGCGCCTCCGGCTTTGTATCGAGAAATGAAAGAATTGCTTTCTCCTCTATGAACCCGCAATTGCAGGCCGCGAACGCCTCGTCGAGGACGAGGAGACCGCAGGACTCTTCTTTCGCTTCCCGGAGGAGTTCTTCAAGGAAGCGGCCGTAGTCCGCTTTCGCCTGTGCCCGCTCCTCCCCGGTCATGTTTTTGACCCAGCCGGTCACGGTCCTGCAGTGCCGGACAGTGATGTTTTCTATTTTTTTCAGCACTTCAATCTCCGAGGAGCTCCCATCCTTCAGGAATTGCGCGAAGATCACGCGCTTCCCGGCCCCCGCGGCCCTCAGCGCGAGCCCGACCGCCGCGGTCGTCTTCCCTTTCCCCTCACCGCAGTAGATGTGCACAAGTCCTTTCATGTCCTTCTCCTTTCGATGCGTTGCCCCCATTATAGCATACAGCCTGCAAAACCAAAACCCCCGCAGGCTCCCCTGAAGACGAAGGCGACATTGATCTTTACAATACGGCCTGCACGATCCTCGAGTTTGAGGGCGGCTGGATGAAAATGGCTGCGGATACAAAGAAGTGGCATATCGAGAAGCTGATTCGCTTAGAGCCGATCGCCAGGATCAGCCTGATCAAAGAGTAAAATGAAAACAGCGGAGCGGCCTTGCGATCCCATCATTTTGAGCCGCTCCGCTTTATTATTCACTCATCCTCCCGATACTCCAAGATATCCCCCGGCTGGCAGTCCAGCACCTTGCAGATCGAATTCAGGGTCTCGAAGCGGATGCCCTTCATTTTCCCGGTCTTTAAGTTGGAGAGATTCACGTTGCTGAGACCGACCCTTGCAGCCAGCTCATTCAGAGACATCTTTCGGTCCGCCATCATGCGGTCCAGCCTTATTATGATCGCCATGTCTCCACCTGCTTCTGATTCGCTTTCTTTCCAAATCATTCAATCGCATCCGTCTTGTAAATGAACTTCACCTTCGAGTTGTCGGGATCCGCGCTGCCGCTGAAGGTCTTATAGGATTTCGCCGCGTCCATGAGCTGATGGAGCCGCTCGTCGATGGACTTCACGTCTTCCTCGTAGAGATCCGCGAGCTTGCGGACGCCCTCTTCATTCAGCTTTACGCAGCCGTCCTTCAGTTCCAAAGCGCCGGACGAAATCCGGGACATGCCGTCCGCAAGGCTGGCTGCGCCGTCGGAAAGCCGGGAGGCGCCGTCGTTGAGCTTGCCGCTGTTGTCCTTTAAGAGCTGCGCGCCCGTAAGCAGCTGCTGCATGCCGCTATTCAGCTGGGAGGCTCCCGAAGCGAGTGCCGCCGCGCCGGAAGTAAGCGTACCGTTATTCGCGGCAAGCTGTTCGCTGCCGTCCTTCAGCTGGGCGATCCCGTTATTGAGCGCGCTGCTGTTCTCCATCAGCTGCTTCGTGCCCGATGAAAGCTGGTTGAGGCCGCTGCCGATCCGGGAAGCGCCGTTGGAAAGCGCAGCCGCGCCGTCATTTAACGCTGCATTGTTCTTCGTCAGGTCGCCTGTTCCGGCCTTGAGCTGCGCGGCTCCGACGGCCAGCGCGGCCGCGCCTTCATCGAGGGCCTTCGCCCCGCTGATCAGCTTTTCGCTGTTTCCGTCCAGGGTCCTGGCTCCCCCATAGAGCTTTTCCGCGCCGCTGTTTATTTCCGCGGCGCCGGCTGTGTAGGCCTCCAGTCCCTGTTTGAGTCCGGGAGTCTTCTCCGATTCATTGGATAGTCCGGCGCTGAGGGCCGCCGCCCCTTCGTTGAGCTTTTTATCATTCTCCGCATTCTTGCCCGTCAGCTGCTCGAATCCGCCGGCCAGGGTCCTGACCCCGTTGAGCAGGCCGTTTTCACCGGCGATCCCCTCATAAAGCGCGTCCGCGCCCACGGAAAGCGTGGTGGAGCCTGATTTCAGCGCTTCGGAAGCAGACGTGAGGGCCGCTGAGCCTTCCTTTAGCTGCCCCAGGCCTTCGCCCATGGATCCCAGATTCCCGCTGAGCTCCTGCACCGTGGAGTTCATGCTCCCGATGCCGTTCTTCAGGCTCTCCGCGCCGGCAGACAGATTCGCGACATTGTCGGAGATGCTGCTGACCGCATTGCCAAGCTGGCCCGCGGCGTTCCTGACCCCGTTTATCGTACTGTTCGCCGCGGCGGCCGCCGCCGAAGAGGCCTGGCCGGAGGCTTCCTCCGCCGCGGCCGCAATTCTT
Source organism: Lachnospiraceae bacterium (assembly GCA_024695465.1). Lineage (GTDB taxonomy): Bacteria > Bacillota > Clostridia > Lachnospirales > Lachnospiraceae > Chordicoccus. The sequence goes on from JAILID010000153.1 coordinate 3,188, forward strand.
CCGTTCGCGTCAGCTGCCAGCGCCCTGAGTTTATCGTTTGCTTCATTGGCCGCCGCGGAAGCCTTTGCGGAAGCTTCTCCCTGGGCCGCATCCGCGGCCGCGTTGGCGGCCGCTATCTTCTCATCTTCCGTCAGCGCGGTCCCGCTAAGGGAATTGTAAACCTGGTCATAAACGGTCTGCCGGATATCGATACTGACGGAAACCGATCCCGCCTCAACACTGCCGGCCTTTGCAAGACCGGCGGCTTTCCCGGCTTCGGCGAATGAAGACGTATCTGTCATATCCGGCGTTCCGGCAAGCTGCGACAGCCCCGCCTGAAGGGCACCCTGCCCGGAGACGGCTGTCCCCAGCCCGGAAAGGCCTTCCGCCAGCTGGGAAGCCCCGCCGGACAGCTGGTCGATTCCCTGCGCTGCCTCCTGTATCTTCCCGATGGAACCCTGGGCCCCGCTGATTCCCGCCGAGATCCTGCCGGCTCCTTCTCCGATCTGAATCGCCGCGTCGGATACGCTCTTCGTATAGGATGTGAGAACGCTGTTCAGCGCGTTCGCGACGGAAGCGAGGGCGGGGAGCTTATCTTCCGCCAGCATGGATTCCGTTCCCGCTTTGAGGGCTTCCGCGCCTTCCGTATAATTCTTTATGCCTTCCTGAAGCCTTCCCGCGCCCGCAATAAGCGCGTCCGCGCCTTCAAGCAGGGTATCGGAACTTCCTGCCAGCTTCTGCGTGCCGGCATGGAGCTCCTTAAGGCCGCCGGTCAGTTCCTTTACCCCCGCGCCATACTGCTGAAGCCCCTTGCTTAACTCTGAGGTTCCAGCGGTCAGCGCGGGAATGCTGCCTGTAAGGCTCCCCATTCCTTCATCAACTTTCTGCACGCCGTCTGTATAGGCTTTGAGTCCCCCTGTCAGGGTGGGAAGCTGATTGACCAGCTCATCCGCGCCCGCTTTGAGCGCATCCGCGCCGCTGCCTACGTCGGCGACGCCGCCAGTGTAAGCCAGGATCCCGCTTTGAAGCCGGCCCGCTCCTTCGCTGACCGCGCTGACGCCGTTCGTATACTCTTCAAGACCCCTGGTAAGGGCCGGGAGGCTGTCGGTAAGGCGGCCGCTGCCGTCGGCAAGCTGCTTCGCGCCATCGCCCACCTCAGAGACGCCGTCCGTATATTCCCTGATCCCGGAAACCAGCTCGCCGGCTCCGTCCGAAAGCTCTTTCGAGCCGTCAAACGCCTCATCGATGCCGTCCGAAAGCTCGCCGGCCCCCTCCGCGAGGTCGCTGCCGTCTTTTTCAAGATCCGCGATCTTCTCATCCATGTCCGCAAGGAGGCTTCCTCGGTCTTCCTCAAGCTCCTCATCACCGTCGAAAAGTCCCGAGAAAACCATGGTCACGCAGGTGCTCATCTTGAAGTCTTCGACGTCCATGCTGATCTCTACGGAACCCGGAACGGCCAGCTCTTCCAGCCTGTCCCTGGACTTCCGGCTGGCCTCCGTCTCCTTGAGCAGATGCTCCGCCTTGTCTTTGGCTCCCTGCAGGCTTTCAGAAAGACCGGGGAACGCCATGCCCACGACGATCGTATTCTTCCCTTCCGAGATGACGGAGCCGTTGTCGATTTCCACGTTCCTGACCCTGTCGTTGGAGAAAATGACGCCGGTCATGGCCGTAAAGGGCACAAAAACGTCCTCATAGGCCTCATTGTTCTCGTAATCAATGTGAATCTTAACCCTGCCCGACTTTCCCGCCAGTTCCTCGGGGGAAACCTCCTTTTCGTCCAGATAATACGTGATCTTCTGCGCGACCGGAGCTTCCTTGTCCGTCGTCCCCTGATAATAGATGTCGTTTCCTTCCGCGTCCCAGGTCAGAAGGCCGTCTTTTTGCGTAAAGGATTCATCCCCCTTGACGTTCTCGATATCCTGCAGCAGGGAGTTATCCAGTATTTTCTCCGAGCCCTCCTTGTTCCTGAGCCAGTCTGATACGATCATGCTCTTCTGCCTGCCGCTCGCGTCAGTAAAGATATAGACGGTCTCTTCCTTCTCGATTCCGCCGCTCCCTTTAACGGCCTCGCTCATCGCTTCGGCCAGGTCTTTCTCCGTGATTTCCTCGGCTTCCTCCGATTCCTTGCTGACGCTTTCGGATGCCGGGGCGGGGGCCGAGGCCATAACCGGCTCGGTCATATTCGCTGTCATCGTCGCTGCCATAAGCAGGGCCATCACCTGTTTTCTTTTCATAATGCTCACTCACCTTTCTCACATGGAATGGGACAGGCCGGTTTCGCGGCTTCCCAGCTTGTTTTCATTTTTCACAAATCCCCAACTGGTCCTTATGATGACCGGGTCAAACAGCAGCAGGATGGCGGGAAGCGCCAGCACGACCGTCACCATGCTGATCAGGGCGCCCCGGGCCATCAGCATGCAGAGGGAGGAGATCACGGAGATGCCCGAATACATCCCTACCCCGAAGGTGGCCGCGAAGAAAGACATCGCGCTGACGAAGATGCTCTGGATCGAGGTCTTGTGGGCGATCAGGACCGCCTCTCTTTTATCCTTCCCGGAACGTCTCTCCGTCTGGTACCTGCTGGTCATCAGGATTGCGTAGTCAACGGTGGAGCCCAGCTGGATCGTCCCGATGACGATGGACGCGATGAAAGGCAGCGAGGTTCCGGTGTAGAAGGCCAGTCCCATATTAATGAAGATCGCGCATTCGATCACCAGCACCAGAAGAATCGGCAGGCTCAGGGAGGTAAACACGAACAATATGATCGCCGCGATGATGCCGATGGAGGTCCAGTTGACGACGTTAAAGTCATGGTTGGAGATCGTGATCAGGTCTTTTGTGCAGGGCGCGTCGCCGATCAGCATGGCCCCCGAGTCATAGCGGTGGATGATCTCGTTGATGGCGTCGATCTGCCGATTCATCTCATCGCTCGCCGTCACATATTCGCTGGCAACAAGCATCAGCTGGTATCCGCCGCCGTAGAGCACGTTTTTCGCCTCCTCGGGCAGCATCTCCCTGGGAATGCCCTCTCCCATGAAGCTGTCCACCGAGATCACGCTGCTTACGCCTTCAAGGTCCCCGATCTCCCCGGACATCCGGTCCCCGGACTTCGCGTCCAGATCCGCGTCCGCCAGGATCATCAGCGTGTTGTTCATGCTGAAGGTGTCGTCCATCTTCTGGTTTGCTTCCATGGAGGGAAGCTCCTTAGGCAGCGTCTGGATAATGTCATAGTAGACATCGTAATGCGTGTAGCCGTAGATTGCAGGGATCCAGGCCAGAAGGAAGAAAATGAAAACCGCTTTGCTGTGCTTCTGCACGAAGCCCGCTATCCCTTCGAAGGAGGGGAGCAGCGGCCTGTGCCTCGTCTTCTCGATGGGCTTCTCAAAGAGCAGGATCAGGGAAGGCAGCACCGTGACGCAGCAGACGACGCCCAGCGCGACCCCCTTCATCATGACCAGCCCCACATCCAGCCCGAATCGGAACCTCATAAAGCAAAGGGCTGCGAATCCGGCGATGGTGGTGACCGAGGATCCCACCACGGATTTCAGCGTCTCATTGATGGCGATCGCCATCGCCTCCCTGGAATCTTCGTGTGTCCGCTCATTCTCCTTGAAGCTGTGCCAGAGGAAGATCGAATAGTCCATGGTAACGCCCAGCTGCAGGACCGCCGCCAGCGCTTTCGTGATATAGGATACTTCCCCGAAGAAATAGTTGGAACCGAGGTTATAGATGATCGCGATCCCTATTGAGATAAGGAAGAACACCGGCGCGAGAAAGGTATCCATGCTCAGCGCCAGGATGATGGACGAGAGCAGCACCGCCAGCGCCACGTAGATCGGTTCCTCGGCCTCCGCGAGGTCCTTGGTGTCGGTAATAACGGCCGACATGCCCTGCAGATAGCACCCGCTGTCCAGGACTTTGCGGATATCGGCCACCGCCGCCATCGTCTCGTCCGAGGAGGTGGAGGAATCATAGGTGATGGCCAGCAACGTCGCGTTTCCCTTGATGAACGCGTCCCTGATCTTCTCCGGCAGCATTTCCTTCGGAATTGTTATGTCCGCGAAGCTGTCGTACCAGAGCACGGTCTTGACGTGCCCGACTTTTCGAATCTCCTCCTCCATCGCGATGATGTCCTTATCGTTCTTGTCTTCCACGATCAGCATCGTGATGGCGCCTGTTCCGAACTCCTTCATTAGGATATCCTGGCCCTTTATGGTCTCAATGCTGTCCGGCAAATAGGTCAGGATGTCGTAATTGACGCGCGTATGCGTGTAACCCCAGACCGCCGGGACCAGCAGGGCAAAAGCAAGGATCAGGATCAGATGCCTGGCTTTTACCACAGTGCTGCCAAAGTTCTTCATAATCGACTCTTCACTCCTCCTGTCTGAATTTCATTTTCCATCTATCATAAAAAAAGGACAGGGATATGAAAATAATCAATACCCCTGCCCTGTTCAATCCAGATATACAAATATCTGATTTGTCTTTTCCCGCATAGACAATTAAGCGAAAATGTCTTCCTTGTAAGGAGCCTCAACCCCCTGGAACACAAAGAGATAAACCGGGTTTCGCGCCTGCATAAGATGCCAGGCCCCGGCCCGGCGGCTCCTGGCGACACTGAGCGAGACGACCTCCGTTTCGGAAAATGAAAACCTCCTCATGCACTCCGTCAGCGCCGAAAGCGTCTCCAGGGTGACCGCGGCCGCCGCGATGCGCGCCTCATGATTCTTGGCGAGGACGCTCTCGATGATCTCCGCCATGTTTCCCGAAGACCCTCCGATGAAGACGCAGGCGGGCTTCGGCAGACTCTCCAGGATCTCCGGCGCCCTGCCTTCGATCACGGTCAGATTCCCTGCTCCAAGGCGCCGCGCATTTTCCCTGATCAGAGGGATCGCGTCCTCGCGGCGCTCGACCGCGTAAACCTGTCCCCGTCCGGCCTTAAGCGCCATCTCCACCGCCACGGAACCGCTTCCGGCCCCTATATCCCAACAGACGGAATCCTCCCGCAGCATGAGTTTTGAAAGAATGACCGAGCGAACCTCGCTCTTCGTCATCGGGATTCCTTCAAGGCGCAGAAAGGACTCGTCCGGAAATCCCTGGGTGACAATTTTTTTATCCGCTGCCAGAGGGAGCTTTTTCCCGCCCTCAAGGTTCAAACGGCGCCCAAGACAGGCCAGCGCTTCCTGGCAGCTGAGGCCTGCCCGCTGGGTCGGGCGGCCGATCACCAGCAGCTCCGCCCCGGCCGCGGCTGCCGCCGCGGCTTTCTCCTGAAAGCCGCCGGCCTTTCCGCTGTCTTTGGTCACAAGGAAAGAGGCGTTTACAAAACGGAGCATGGCGCCATTCATTTCCTCGGAAAAAGGACCCTGCATCGCCAGGATATGGGAGGGCGCAAGGCCGGCCTTTCGGCAGAGCCTTAAGGACTCCTCCATCGGAAGGACGCGGGCGTAGACCCGCTCCGCAAAATCCGGAAGCGCGGCAAAACGCGCAAGATCCTTAGAACCCGTGGTCAGAAGAATATTTCCCCGCGTTTTTGCAAGATAGGAAAGCGCCCCCTCGATATCCTGTTTCCAGACGCAGGACTCCGGGCGCGCCGTCCCGTCCCGAAGGACCCTCAGATATTCGACGTCTTCCTCCGCGCAGGCCTCCGCCAGATTCTCTGTGACGCTCGCGGCATAAGGGTGAGTCGCGTCCACCACGAGATCAAAGCCTTCCTGCCGAAGGAGCCCGCGGATTTCCTCCCGGGAAAGCCTCTTCGCGGATACCTTAAGATTGGGAGCCTTCGGCAGCAGCGCCTGCCCGTATTCCGTCGCGACGCAGGCCGTCACGTCCGCTCCGGCTTCGCAAAGAAATTCAAGGATCGTCCGGCCTTCCGTGGTGCCGGCAAAAACACAGATTTTATTCATCTTTCCTCCCCTTCTCTTCCAATCGAAAGCTGCCCTTTACGCCGCAGGCTTTTGGCGCCGCGCAGGGAAAACGCCTGATTCAAGTGACTTCATAGCAAAGCGGGCCGGCGAATGCGCCGGCCCACGGTAACGATTCGATAATTCAAAGCGGCCTCCGAAAGCCGATCAGGCGTCCGGATACTCAATCTGCTTTAAGATGAGCCCCCTGGCCACAGCGGTGGGTCCGGCAGCCTGCCGGTTCTTCGCCAGAAGGATTTCCTCCATCTTCTCCGGAGGATACTTGCCCGCCCCAATCTCGATCAGGGTCCCGGCCAGGATCCGGACCATATTGTAGAGAAAGCCGTTCCCCCTCACGCGGAAGATGATCCGGTCGCCCTCCCGGAAGACGCGGGCCTCATAGATGGTCCGTACCGTCGTTTTCGAGGAATAGCCGCTGGCCGCGAAGGAAGCGAAGTCGTGCTCGCCCAGGATGAAGCGGGCCGCGGCATCCATCTTCGCCGCGTCCAGCGCGTAGTGGTAATGGAACTCAAAGTTCCGGGTCAGGGGATCGGGGAAAGTCCGGTTGATGATATGGTACTCATAGGTCTTGACCGTCCGCTGGAAACGGGGATGGAAATCCGGGGAAACCTCGGAAGAAGCAAGAACCCGGATATCCTCCGGCAGCCTCGCGTTCAGGGCGAAGGCAATCTTAGCCGGCGCGATCCGGGTCTCAACATCAAAGCAGGCGACATTCCCTTCCGCATGGACGCCGGTATCCGTCCGGCTGGCCCCCATCGTCCGTATCTTCTCGTGAAAGAGATCCTCAATCGCCTTTTCGAGAACATCCTGGACGGCCAGCGTATTGGCCTGGCTCTGGTAGCCCCCGTAGCGGGTCCCGTCATAGGCGAGGATGAGCTTTATTCTCATGCTCCCCTCCCCTCACAGGCCCAGGATTCCGAGGACGACAGCCCCGGCCAGGAAGAGGACGATCAGAAAATACGCGGTCCGATCCCTGCCCGCATAGATCAGTGGCTTCATCTGGGTCCGTCCCTCCCCGCCGTGGTAGCAGCGAGCCTCCATGGCCATGGCCAGGTCGTTGGCCCTGCGGAAGGCGGAGACGAAGAGCGGAACCAGAAGCGGGATCATGTTCTTGATTCTTCTAATAAAATTGCCGGATTCAAAATCCGCCCCCCGGGCGATCTGGGCCTTCATGATCTTATCCGTCTCCTCCATGAGGATCGGGATAAAGCGCAGGGCGATCGACATCATCATGGCGATCTCATGCACCGGAACATGCAGCTTCTTGAGGGGGGAGAACAAGGCCTCCATCCCGTCCGTGAGCTGGTTGGGCGTCGTGGTGAGCGTCATGATCGAGGAGCCGATGACCAGGTAAATAAGGCGGAGCGCCATCCGGACCGCGGTGACAAGCCCCTCCTTCGTTACGGTCAGGATCCAGAAGGAAAAGAGCGGCTCCCCCGGGGTGAGCAGCATGTTAAAGAGCATCGTGACGATAAGGATCAGCAGGATGGCCTTCATTCCCTTCAGCATAAATTTGACCGGCACCCGGGAAAGGAGAATCAGGGCCGCGAGGACGGCCGTGGCGAAAGCGTATCCCACAGGTCCCCTGACAAGAAAAAGCGCGATGATAAAGACCAGGGTCCCGATAAACTTGACGCGGGGATCCAGCTTGTGCAGGATGGAATCCGACGGATAGTACTGGCCCAATGTGATGTCCTTAAGCACGTTTCCTTCCTCCCTTAAGCTCCTTTAAAATGCTCTCCTTCGCCTCCGCGACCGTGTCCGCCGTCACATCCACCGGGAAGCCCCTGCGCCTTAACTCATGCATGACGTAGGTGATCTCCGGGGCTGCCAGGCCCATCCCCTCCAGCTCCTCATAGCGGGAAAAGACTTCCCGGGGAGAGCCGTCATAGGGGATCTTCCCGTTATTGACGACGATCAGGCGGTCCGCGTACTCGGCGACGTCCTCCATGCTGTGGGAGACCAGGATAACGGTGATCCCCCGCTCCTCCCGGAGCCTCTGGATACGGCCGAGGATCTCGTCCCGTCCCCGGGGATCCAGGCCGGCGGTAGGTTCATCCAGGATGAGGACCTTGGGGTCCATGGCCAGGACGCCGGCAATCGCCACTCTCCGCTTCTGCCCTCCGGAAAGCTCAAAGGGCGAGGTCTTGAAATGCTTCTCCCCGACCCCTACGTCTTTGAGCGCGCTGACGGCCCGCTCCCGGGCCTCCGTCTCCGAAAGGCCCTTGTTCTTAGGCCCGAACATGACGTCGGTCAGCACATCCGTCTCAAATAGCTGGTTTTCAGGATACTGGAAAACCAGTCCCACGGAAGTCCGCAGCTTCCGCAAATCGTATTTTTCCGCCCAGATATCCTCGCCTTCAAAGAAGACATGGCCCTCTGTCGGCTTCATGAGTCCGTTCATATGCTGGATCAGCGTAGACTTGCCGCTCCCGGTATGGCCGATCACCCCGATGAAGCGGCCCTCTTCGACGGCAAGATTGACATGGTCCAGCGCCCTCACCTCGTAGACCGTATCCCGGCTGTATAGATATGACACATCTTTTAATTCAATGAGCATAACGCCTCCACCAGCTCCTCCCGCGTCAGGATTCCATCCGCCAGGGGAACTCCCGCTTTTTTCAGTTCATAGGCAAGCTCCGTGACCTGGGGCACGTCGAGCCGCAGGGCTTTCAGCTCCTCGACCCTGGAAAAGATCTCCCGGGGAGTTCCCTGCATCACGACCCGGCCCTGATCCATCACGATCACCCGGTCGGCGAAGATGACCTCTTCCATGTAGTGGGTGATCAGGATTGCCGTCACCCCTTCCTTCTCGTTGAGCTCCCGGACCGTCTGGATCACATCCTTCCGGCCGTTGGGATCCAGCATGGCGGTCGGCTCGTCGAGCACGATGCACTCCGGCCGCATGGCGACGACGCCCGCGATGGCGACCCGCTGCTTCTGGCCTCCGGAAAGCTTGTTGGGCGATTTGGAGCGATGGGCCAGCATGCCGACGCGGTCCAGCGCGTCCTCAACCCGCCTCCAGATCTCCGGGGTCGGCACGCCGATATTTTCCGGCCCGAAGCCCACGTCCTCCTCGACCACCGTCCCGATGATCTGGTTGTCCGGATTCTGGAAGACCATCCCCGCCTTCTGGCGGATGTGCCAGAGTTCTTCCTCCGAGGAGGTATCGATCCCGTCGACCCACATGCTTCCTTCCGTGGGAACGAGCAGGGCGTTGATGTGCTTGGCCAGAGTCGACTTGCCGGAGCCGTTGTGCCCCAGGATGGCGATAAACTGTCCTTTTTCGACGTCCAGATCCACCTGGTCCAGCGCCCTCACCTTCTCGCTTCCGGCATCGTCTTCCCCGTATTTGATATAATCGAAAGCAAGCTTAACCGCTCTAATGATACCCATCCGCGTTATTCTCCTTCGGGGCCTGTCCCCAGCGCGCATTCCCGGATGATCCCCCAGATCTCATCCGCGCCTTCTTTCGTCATTCCGGAAAATGAAACCATCCTCGAACCCGGCAGAAGCCCCAGACCCTCCCGGATCGTCTTTAAGGCCTTCGGGATCTGCGCTTTCTTCAGCTTGTCCTTCTTCGTGGCGATGATAACCGGCTGCATCCCGCGCTCCACGATCCACTCGTACATGAGTCGGTCGTTGGCGGAAGGCGCGTGGCGGATATCCACGAGCAGGAATACCGTCTTCAGCATCCGGGACTGCTTCAGATAATTCTCGATCATCCGTCCCCACTTAGCCTTGACCTCCACCGAGGCCGACGCGTAGCCATAGCCGGGCAGGTCCACCAGGTAGCAATCCGGGGCAAAGGGTTCGGGGAGATAAGCGTCTTCATCCGGACTTCCTTCATTTACCCGGTAGTAATTGATCGTCTGGGTCTTGCCCGGCTGGCTCGATGTCCTCGCCAGGGCCTTGCGGTTCATGAGGGCGTTGATCAGCGTGCTCTTCCCCACATTTGACTTTCCGGCGAAGGCCAGCTCCGCCCGCCCGTTTTCCGGGAGGCGGCTGCTGATCCCGCAGACCGTTTCCAAATTGACATTTCTTATTTTAAACATATTCCACCTTCAGGCCAGCGCCTCGGCCAGGACCTCCGACATCGTATCGACGAATACGATGGAAAGGCCGTCTGTGATCTCCGAAGACAGCTCCGACATGTCATTCCTGTTTTTCGCGGGCACAAGCACCTTCCCGATCCCCGCGTTTTTCGCGGCCAGAAGCTTCTCCTTGAGTCCTCCGATCGGCAGCACCCGGCCCCTTAACGTGATCTCCCCGGTCATCGCGACATCCGCCCGGACCGGCTTTTTTGTGATGGCCGAATACATGGCAGTCGCCATCGTGACCCCGGCGGAGGGCCCGTCCTTGGGCACCGCCCCTTCCGGGATATGGATATGGATATCGTTTTCCTGGAAAAAGCTGTCGGAGATCCCATGCTCCCGGGCGACGGAGCGGAGATAGCTGATCCCCGCCTGGGCGCTCTCTTTCATGACCTCTCCGAGCTTGCCGGTCAGAAGACAGGCTCCCTTTCCCGGCATGATATTGACCTCAACCTCCAGCGTCACCCCGCCGACCGAGGTCCAGGCGAGCCCCCGGACGATCCCGATCTCGTCGCTTTCGTTGGCCGGATTGATGCTGTACTTTTCATTTCCGAGAAAATCGGTCAGGTTCTCCCTCGTCAGCTCGACCCTCTTTTCCTTCTTTTCAAGGACGATCCGGGCCGTCTTCCTGCAGACCTCCGCCAGCCGCCTTTCCAGCTGTCGGACGCCGGCTTCCCGGGTATACTTCATGATGATATCACAAAGGGCCTCATCGGAAATGAAGAGCTGCTTCTCCTTCAACCCGCTTGCCTCTTTCTGCTTGGGAAGCAGGTGTTCCCGGGCGATATGCTGCTTTTCATTTTCCGTATAGGAAGAGATCTCAATGATCTCCATGCGGTCGCGCAGAGGCCCGGGGATAGGCGCCAGGTCGTTGGCCGTCGTTATGAAGAGGACTTCTGAAAGATCCATGGGGAGCTCCACATAGTGGTCTTCAAAATGCGCGTTCTGCTCCGAATCCAGGACTTCCAGGAGCGCCGACGCGGTATCCCCCTTGTAGTCGCTGCTCACCTTGTCGATCTCATCGAGCACGATAAGGGGATTCTTGACGCCTGCCTTTCGAAGGCCGGCCGCGATCCGGCCGGGCATGGCCCCCACATAGGTGCGGCGGTGGCCCCGGATCTCCGCCTCGTCCCGGACGCCGCCGAGGGACAGGCGGACGTATTTCTTGCCCAGGGCCTCGGCAATCGAACGGCAGATGGAGGTCTTGCCGGTTCCCGGCGGGCCCACCAGACAGAGGATCGGGCCGTCTCCCTTGCCGGTCAGAAGCCTTACCGCCAGGAAATCAAGGATCCTTTCCTTGACCTTGTCCAGTCCGTAATGATCCCGGTCCAGGATCTCCCTGGCCCTGGCCAGATCCGCCCGGTCCCGGCTCGTCTTATCCCAGGGCAGGGCGAGCAGCGTCTCAATATAGCCGCGCAGGACGGCGCTTTCCGGAGACATCCCGGGAAGGTTCTCCAGCCTCCTGATCTCCGTCAGGATCTTGTCCTTGATCTCTTTCTTCGCTTTCAGGGACTTAGCGGAGGCCCTGAAACGCTCGATATCGCCGGCAGCTGTATCCTCACCGAGTTCCTCCCGGATGACCTTCAGCTGCTCCCTTAAGACATATTCCTTCTGGTTCTTATCTACCCGCTCCTTGACCTTCATGGCGATCTCGCGGCGCAGCTTAAGGATCTCCGTCTCGGCCGTGAGAATCATGCCCAAAGCCTCGTAGTATTCCGGGATCGAAGACGCGGACAGCAGGCGCTGCCGCTTTTCGAAAGGCAGCTGGATCTGCAGGGAGGCCTGGTTCATCGCATAGATGAGGTCGTCAGATCTAAGGATCTGATCTGCTGCTTCCCGGCTGATTCCTTCATTTCCCCCGCAGTATTCCGAAAAAAGATCCTTTATGTTACGAAGCATGGCCTCATAAAGGCCCGCCGGAACCTTCTCATCCATCTGCCTTAAGGCGACTTCAGCCTCCAGGCCTTCAAGCTCCCGGCTGAGGGAGAGCATCTCGCCCCTGACCTTGCCCTCAACGAGGACCCTGAGCAGATTCCTCGGCAGCTTCATCACCTGCTTAATATGGCAGACCGTCCCCATATAGAAGAGATCTTCCATCTCCGGGGCCTCCACAGAAGAATCTTTCTGGGCAGCCATAAAGATCTCCCGATCGGCCAGCATGGCCCGCTCTACGGCAGCAGCCGATTCCGGTCTTGCGATATCAATGTGAAGGATCATTCCCGGAAGGACCGCCATTCCTCTCAACGCGACCGCGGGCAGCCTCCTTATCGTATCTTCATATTCCAAATTTATTCCTCCAAGCGGGTTTGCTGCGGCTTCTTCTTCGCCAGCGTCTTTTTCTCTCCCTCGTCAGGCAGGGCGGCCGGATTGCTATGGATAAAACGCATGGGCTCCTTCCCGTCGACCGATTCCCGGGTTATGACGCATTCAGATATTGTAGGATCGGAAGGAACATGGTACATGGCGTCCATAACAGTCCTTTCCATGATAGCCCGAAGGCCCCGGGCTCCGGTCTTCCGGATAACCGTCGCATGGGCAATCTCCCTGAGCGCCCCTTCTTCTACCGAGAGCTTCACGCCGTCCAGCGCGAAGAGCCTGGTATATTGTTTGATCAGAGAGTTCTTCGGCTCCGTCAGGATCCGGACCAGTGCGTCCTCATCCAGCTCGTCCAGCGATGTGACGATGGGAATACGGCCGATCAGCTCCGGGATCAGTCCGAATTTCACGAAATCTTCCGGCATGACCTGCTGCAGGATCTCCCCGACCTTCTGCTCCTTCTTGCTCTGGCGGATCTCCGCCCCGAATCCAATGGATTTGGTCTCCATGCGGCGCTCAATTACCTTTTCAATACCCACAAAGGCTCCGCCGCAGATGAAAAGGATATTCGTGGTGTCGATGGAGATCATCTCCTGTTGGGGATGCTTTCTCCCGCCCTGGGGCGGTACGGAAGCCACGGTTCCCTCTATGATCTTTAAAAGCGCCTGCTGGACGCCTTCTCCGGATACGTCCCTGGTGATCGAGGCGTTCTCGGACTTCCGTCCGATCTTATCGATCTCGTCGATGTAGATGATTCCGGTTCTGGCCCTTTCGATGTCAAAGTCCGCAGCCTGGATCAGCTTGAGCAGGATATTCTCGACGTCCTCGCCCACGTAGCCGGCCTCGGTCAGCGTCGTCGCGTCCGCAATGGCGAAAGGAACGTTCAGCATCCTGGCCAGGGTCTGGGCGAGAAGCGTTTTCCCGGAGCCCGTCGGTCCCAAAAGCATGATATTGGACTTGGACAGTTCCACGTCCGAATCCTTAGGGGCAAGCAGGCGTTTATAGTGATTGTAGACCGCGACGGACAGGACCTTCTTGGCCTCGTCCTGGCCGATGACGTAATCGTCAAGAAAAGCTTTGATCTGTTCCGGCTTTAAGAGGTTGATATCCTTCTTCCGGCTCTTCCGGGTTTCAGCCATCTCCTCCTCAATCAGGCTGTTGCAGATATCCACGCACTGATCACAGATATAAATCCCCGAAGGCCCGGATAAAAGCTTCAGCACCTGATTTTCCGTCCTGCCGCAGAAGCTGCAGCGCGGCCTTATTGTATCTTTTCTGTTAGCCATATTATCTCCTTTAGAAAAAACGGCTCCTTCACGAGAGCGTGAGGAGCCTGATTTTTACTTTACCTGCCGCCTTGTCACAACGCTGTCGATAAGACCGTATGCGACGGCCTCCTCGGCGGACATCCAATTGTCGCGGTCGGTGTCTCTTTCAATGACTTCGAGAGACTGGCCCGTATTGGCGGCCAGCGTCTCATTCAGTTTCTTCCTGATCTTTAAAATGTGTTCAGCCTCGATCTTGATATCCGAAGCCTGTCCCCGGGTCCCGCCCGAGGGCTGGTGGATCATGATCTCCGCGTTGGGCAGGGCCTGGCGCTTGCCCTTAGCCCCTCCGGCCAGCAGGAAAGCGCCCATGCTGGCGGCCATGCCGATGCAGATCGTAGCGACGTCGCACTTGATGTACTGCATCGTATCATAGATAGCCCAGCCCGCGGTAACGCTGCCGCCGGGGCTGTTGATATAGAGCATGATATCCTTGGAAGGATCTTCCGCTTCCAGGAAGAGCAGCTGCGCGACGATGACGCTCGCCGTGACGTCATTCACCTCGTCCCCAAGGAAGATGATCCTCTCCTTGAGAAGCCTTGAATAAATGTCATAGCTTCTTTCCCCCTGCGGAGTCTGCTCGATGACATAAGGTACCAATGTACTCATAGATTACTCAACCTCCACGGAATTGTCCACCAGGAAGGTAATCGCTTCCTGGACCTCCATATCCTTCTTCAGCTGCTCTTTGGCATAATCGCCCATAGCCATCTCGAGGTCTTCTCTCTTCATCTTGTACTGCTCGGCCATCTTGTCGAGTTCTTCGCTCAGCTTCTCCTCGCTGATCTCGATGTTCTCCGCTTTCGCAAGTTCTTCAAGGCAGAGACGGGTCTTGACGCGCCTTTCCGCCTCCGGGCGGACCTGCTCAAGGAATTTCTCCTTGTTCATCCCCTGGTAATTCAGGAACATGTCGACCGGAATCCCCTGGCTCTGAAGCTGGCGGGCGTAATCCTCGAAGATCTGCTCCGCCTGGAAGGAAATCATCGCGTCCGCGATGTCCATCTCGGAAGCTTCAATCAGCTTGTCAACAGCCTCGTTCTCATAGGCCTGCTTCTTTTCCGCTTCCTTGCGCTCCGCGACTTTCTTCCTCAGGTCTTCCTTGTACTCGTCGAGGGTATCGAAACCGGCGTCTCCCGCGAACTCGTCGTCGAGTTCAGGAAGCTCCTTCTTCTGGATGCCCTTGACATGGCAGGCAAAAACCGCGGCCTTTCCGGCCAGCTCTTTCGCGTGATAGTCCTCCGGGAAAGTAACCTCTACGTCCTTGTCCTCCCCGATGGAAACGCCGATCAGCTGCTCCTCAAAGCCGGGAATAAAGGAGGCGGAACCGATCACCAGGGACTGGTCTTCCGCCGTACCGCCGTCGAAAGCGACGCCGTCTATTGTCCCCGCGTAATCAAGCTTTACCGTATCGCCGTCCTCCACCGGGCGGTCCGTCACCTCGACCAGACGGGAATTCTTCTCCTGCTCGCTCTTAAGCTCCTTCTCCACATCCTCGTCGCTGACAGAGACGTCGATCTTCTTCACCTCGATTGCATGGTAAGAACCCAGCTTCACCTCCGGGCAGACCGCGAATTCAGCTGTGTAGATAAACTCCTTTCCCTTTTCCATCTGGACGACGTCGAAAACCGGCTGCGAGGTAATCTCGAGACCGGAAGCGTCAGCCTCCGCGGGATAAGTGTCATTGATGCAGTAGTTCGCCGCATCTTCATAGAATACTTCCGGTCCGTATATGCGCTCGATCATGACGAGCGGCGCCTTCCCCTTGCGGAAGCCCGGAAGCTGAATGTTCTTCTTGTTCTTATTATAAGCCTTCACGATGGCCTTGCCGAAATCCTCTGCTGAAACCTCAACAGTCATCTTCGCCATACTGTGCTCAAGATTCTCGATTTTTGCGCTCATGTTTCCTCCTCAAAACGGAAATACGTATCCTTCATGCGTCCCATAGACAGTTTCTTAGTATAACACATCCGATTGCCTGAAAACAATCCCCTTTTTCACATTTTCCGCGGCTTCTTTTCCGGAAAGCGTCTCGATCAGGCTGAGCGCGAACGGAATGGCGGTACCCGCGCCCCGGCTGGTCGTCACGTTTCCGTCCCGGACCACTTCCTCCGACACGACAGCCTCCGCCCCGATGAGTTCTCCTTCCATCCCCGGATAGATAGCGGCCCGCTTCCCCCGGACGATTCCCAGCTTCCCGAACACCATGGGCGCCGCGCAGATGGCCGCGAGCTCCTTCCCCTCCGCGTGGAAGCGGGAGAGCAGCTCCTTCAGCGGCCCGCATTCTCCCAGATAGCGGACTCCCGGCATACCGCCCGGAAGGACCAGCATATCGGCGCTTTCCGGAGCCGCTTTATCATAAAGGACGTCGGTCTTCACCGTGATCCCGGAGCGGCCGGTCACGAAAAGCTCCCCGCTGATCGAGACCATATCCGTTTTGATTTGCGCGCGCCTTAAAAGATCGACGACCGTCAGGGCCTCCACTTCTTCAAAACCTTCCGCGAAAAAAACACAGACTCTGCTCATTTTTTATCCCTCTTTCTTTCACAAATCATATCAGCATGCTATACTGATTATAATATTAAAACGCGCAGAAAGGATTCCAACCATGGAAATAGAACGCAAATGGCTCTTAAAGTCCGTCCCCGAAAACCTTTCCGACTGTCCTCACCATATCATCGAGCAGGGCTACCTGAACACCGCCCCCGTCGTCCGCATCCGCCGGCAGGATGCGCAGTACATCCTGACCTATAAAGGCAGCGGCCTCATGGCCCGGGAGGAATACAACCTTCCGCTCACAAAAGAAGCCTACGAACACTTAAAAACCAAGATCGACGGCCGGCTCATCTCAAAGGTCCGCTATCTCATCCCGCTCCCGGACGGCCTTACGATCGAACTCGATCATTTCTCCTCGCCGCATGAAGGCCTCTACCTCGCGGAGATCGAATTCCCATCTGTGGAGGCGGCCGAAAGCTACGCGGCTCCGGACTGGTTCGGAGAAGACGTCACTTACGATCCGGCCTACCACAACAGCGTGATGTCCCGGCTCTGAGCATTTCGGAAAATGAAAACCTCACATCTCCCTGGCCTTTTTAGCCGCGGCCCGGACCGCTTCGAGCGCTGCCGCCCTGAAGCCCCTGTTTTCAAGCACCGCAACGCCTTCGATCGTTGTCCCGCCGGGAGATGTGACCATGTCCTTTAGTTCCCCCGGATGCCTGCCGGTATCCAGGACCATCTTGGCGGATCCGAATACAGTCTTCGCCGCGAAACGGTAGGCCGCATCGCGGGGCATGCCTTCCGCGACGGCTCCGTCCGCCAGCGCCTCAATAAACATATAGACAAAGGCCGGGGAGCTGCCGCTGACGGACGTTACGACCGGCATGAGGCTCTCCGGAAGCTCGACGGCCTCGCTGAACGCGGCGATAAAGGCCCCGGCCGTCTTCTTCTCCCCCTCCGTCACATTTTTATTGGCGCACCAGCCCGTAATACCCGCGCCGACCAGCGCCGGGGTATTCGGCATGGCCCGGACGATTTTCTGCTCCGCCCCGAGGCCCGCTTCCAGATCCGCGATCGAGCGGCCGGCCATGATGGAAATGACCAGTTTTCCCCTGAGCGCTTCCCGAAGCTCCTTCGCGATGACCGGAAACACATTCGGCTTCACTGCCAGGAGCACGACATCCGCATTTTCCACACACTTTTTATTGTCCGCCTTCGTCGAGACGCCGTACTTTTCCGCCAGCTTCCTCCGGGCCCCATCGCTCCTGTCGGAAGCCGTGATTTCTCCCGGGACGGCAAAGGAGCCTTTGATGAGCCCCCCGATGATTGCCGTCGCCATATTGCCGCAGCCGATGACTCCTGTTTTCATTTTCATATCCTCCCTTCAGACGCTTCCTTCTTCAAAGCGCAGGCATATTAGCCGCAGACATCTGCTATCCTAACGGCTCTTTAACCTCTCAAGATCGACGTCCCCCTCGAATACCTCCCGGGCGGGTCCCGTCATGAAGACCGGGGACTTCGGGCCGGCCCATTCGATCAGCAGGTCGCCGCCGTTCAAGTGAACCGTCACCGGGCTTTCGGCCAGCCCGTTCAGGATAGCCGCGGCTGCCGCCGCGCAGGTTCCGGTTCCGCATGCCCAGGTCTCGCCGGAGCCCCGTTCCCAGACCCGCATCCGCATCTCATGTTCGTTCAGGATCACTGCGAACTCCGTGTTGACCCGTTCCGGGAACATCGGATGGCATTCGAACACTTCCCCGATCTCTTTCAGCGGGAACCTTTCCACCTCATCCACAAAAACCACGCAGTGGGGATTCCCCATGGAAATGCAGTTCAGGCGCCACTCCCGTCCGGCAATGACCGCCGGAATATGGATGAGCCGGCCGGCATCTGCCGCGAGCCGCTCTCCTTCCGGGAGCGGAATTTTGCGGACGTCCACCGGAATCTTCTCCGGAGCCAGGACCGGCTCCCCCATGTTGACGCGCAGGCTGACCGCCTCGCCGTTCCGGGCGGTCACGTCCAGGATCTTGATCCCGGCCCCGGTCTCGACCAGGATCCGGTCCTTGCGGGCCAGGTTGTGGTCGTAGGCGTACTTGCCGACGCAGCGGACGCCGTTGCCGCACATCTTTCCCAGACTTCCGTCCGCATTGTACATCTCCATCTCAACGTCCGCGATTTTGCCGGGCTTGATCAGGATAAGGCCGTCCGCCCCGATCCCGAAGTGTCTGTCCGAGACGAGCTTCGCCGCCTCGGACGGATTTTCCACCGTCTCCTTCGTGCAGTCCACGTAGACGTAATCGTTGCCGGCGCCTTGCATTTTCGTAAAGTGCATGAAAACCTCCTTTTTCTCAAGTCCCGCTCTGCAAGACCTGTTTATTATAACGCATTGCTTAAGAATCCGGGAACTTCTCCTGCCTGAATACTTTAATAGACAGATGCTGGAACGCTGCTCCCAACTTACTGCAGCTTCAATTCCCGGTCGACGCCACCGTATGATTTTTATAGGTACTCCAATTCGGTTCATATGACGCATCCGCCTGGTCGCCCCACATATCCCATCCTTCACGACAGCCTCGCGCAAACAATTCAATACGAGGTGCCTGACTGCACGCCTCTATAATTGGTATACTCTACTCCATTATAGACTACAGTGGATATCTTTTAGAGTATCACAAACTCCATCTGTTTTCAATGATTCTTGAACTCGGTCCACAAAGATACAGATAAGTTGTATAAACAAAAAGGCCTTGCCGGAGTCTGTAAAACCCCCTGCAAGGCAGTTTATCATACTTTAATTCCTCAAAACACAGAAAACAGCTTTCAAAAGAAGCTTGATGTTCTGCAAAAACGAACCATGTTTACTCCAGCGCAAACCTCACCTTCCGGATGAGGCTCGCCACCGGCAGGTTCTGCGGACAAACCCTCTCGCACTTCTTGCAGGAAATGCAGGCCGACGCCGGCCCAAAGCCGCTCCCGGTAAGCTCCCTGTAGCGCTCCCTCGCCGCCTGCTCGTCCGCGCGCGTCCCGCGCTCCCGCTTGTTGAAGAGCGCGAAGTAGTCCGGGATCGCGATGTTCTTCGGACACTGGCTCTCCTCGATGCAGTAGCGGCAGCCGGTGCAGTCGATCACCGGCTTCTCGAGGATCAGGTCCGCGGCCTTCTTAAGGATCTCCTGATCCGCCTCGCTGAGCGGCTCAAAATTCTCCATGCAGGCCGTGTTGTCCACGAGCTGCTCCCAGCTGCTCATCCCTGAGAGCACGATCTTCACGTTCGGCAGGCTGGCCGCGAAGCGGATCGCCCAGGAGGCCGGGCTCCAGTCGGGGTGCGCGTTTTTAAAGAGCTCGAGGACGTCATCCGGCAGGTTCGCGAGCCTTCCGCCCTTGACCGGCTCCATCACGATGACGTCCTTGCCGTGCTCTACGCAGACCTCGTAGTTGAGGCGGGACTGGATCCGGTCGCTCTCCCAGTCAAGGTAGTTGATCTGGAGCTGCACAAATGAAAACTCCGGATGGTCCGTCAGCACCTGATCAAGGTAGTCGTGGGTATCATGCATCGAGAAGCCGAGGCTGCGGATCTCCCCGCTCTCCACCTTCTTCTTGACAAATGAAAACACGTCGTACTTCTTCGCCACCTCATAATCTTTGCGGGTCATGTTGTGGAGCAGGTAGTAATCGAAATAGTCAACCCCCAGGTTCTTCTTCTGGGCCTCAAAGATCTCCTCCGCCTCGCCCGGCCTATTGAGCATCGCGAGCGGCATCTTGGTCGCGACCGTGAAAGAATCCCGCGGATAGCGGGCGACGACAGCCTTCCCCACCGTCTTCTCGCTCATGAAATTGTGATACATCCAGGCGGTGTCGCAGTAGGTAAAGCCCTTCTCAAAGAAGCGGTCCACCATCTTTTCAAGCTGCGGCACATCGATTGAAGTCTGATCATTCGGATCAAGAAGCGGCATGCGCATGAAACCGAAACCTAATTTTTTTGCGTTCATAACTGCACCTCCTAATTAGTTCTATATCCTAATGTAAAACGAAAATCCCTCCCTGTCAATGTATTAGAAGCCGCAAACCTTCCGGAAATCCGGCCGGGCAAAAAAAATCAGAAATGCCCTTCATTTTCCTGCTCCGAATCCGCGCCTTACCGGGCAAATAAAGCAAATCCGGATCCATCCCCGCAGAGCCTCCGAAAAAAGGCTGCCCGGAGCCTTAAGACTCCGGGCAGCCTTGCGCATAAGGGATCGATAACGATCAATCCAAGTCATCCCCGTTCGAGGCGATAACCTTCTTGTACCAGTCGAAGGACTTCTTCTTGCGGCGGGCCAGGGAACCGGTTCCATCATCATACTTCTCGACATAGATGAAGCCGTAACGCTTCGCCATCTCGCCCGTCGAGGCGGAAACCAGGTCGATGCAGCCCCAGGGCGTGTAGCCCATGAGATCGACGCCGTCCTCCACGGCCAGCTCCATCTGCCTGATATGCTCGCGGAGATAATCGATGCGGTAATCGTCGTTGATGGAGCCGTCCTCCTCGATCTTGTCAAAGGCTCCGAGGCCGTTCTCCACGACCATGAGCGGGATCCGGTAGCGGTCATAGAGCTCGTTCAGCGTGTAGCGCAGGCCCTGCGGATCGATCTGCCAGCCCCAGTCGGAAGCCTTAAGATAGGGGTTCGGAACGCCCATGAAGAGGTTGCCGCCGCCTTTCAGCTTCTCCGGGTCGGCGGTCACGCAGGACGAGACATAATAGCTGAAGCTGTAGAAGTCCACCTTGCCCTCGAGCAGGATGGCCTCGTCTCCCTCTTCCATCTTCGGCGCGCCGCCCATCTGCTTCCAGATGCTCTTCGCAAAGGCCGGATACGCGCCCCGCACATGCACGTCGCCGCAGTACCAGTTGGATTTGCGCATCTCGTACTGGTTCTTGATGACATCGTCCGGGCTGCAGGTATAGGGATAGGAAGCGCTGAACGCGATCATGCAGCCCAGCTTGTAGTCCGGATAGTTTTCATGCGCGTACTTGACCGCCTTCGCGCTCGCGACGAACATGTGGTGCAGCGCCTGGATTCTCTCCGCGGGACGGTCCGGCACGTCGAACATGCTGCCGGAATAGCCCTTGAACGTGCCCGTGCTCAGGATCGAGCCGAAGGTGCTCATGCCGCAGTTGATCTCGTTGAAGGTCAGCCAGTACTTGACCAGGCCCTCGTAGCGGGCGAAGATCGTCTTGCAGTAATTCATGTAATAATCGATGAGCTCGCGGCCTTCCCAGCCGTTGTATTTCTCAACCAGCGCGAAGGGCAGCTCGTAGTGGGAGATCGTGACCAAAGGCTCGATCCCGTACTTCTTGCATTCCTTGAACATATCCTCGTAAAATGCAAGGCCCTTCTCATTCGGCGTATCTTCCATCCCGGTCGGGAAAATGCGGGTCCAGTTGATGGACGTGCGGAAGGTCTTGAAACCCATCTCCGCAAAGAGCGCGATATCCTCCTTGTAGTGATGATAGAAATCAATCGCCTCATGGGAAGGATAAAGGGTATCCGGCTCAATAACCGCCGTCACCCGCTTCGGAACCTTATGGCTTCCGTTCGTGCACATATCGGAGACCGACGGTCCCTTGCCGTCCAGATCCCAGGCGCCTTCGCACTGATTCGCGGCAACCGCGCCGCCCCAAAGGAAATCTTCTCTTAAAACCGACATCATATTCCTCCTTACTTTTAAAGAATCCGGGAGCTGACGCTCCCGGACAAAACAGCTTGTTAAGCAATCTTTCAGATCATTCTGATAATCTCCTCACCGACTTCGACGCTGGCCGCATCCGTCGGAAGGACATCCGCGTAATCATCCGTGTTCGTCACGATGACAGGCGTGGTCGCCGGATGGCCGGCCGCCTTGACCGCCGCGAGGTCAACCTCGAGCAGCAGCTCGCCCTTGCGGCAGGTATCGCCCTGCTTCTTCTTCGGGGAGAAGCCCTTGCCGTTCATGTCAACCGTATCCATGCCGACATGGATCAGGATCTCCGCGCCGCTTGAGGCGGTGATGCCGATCGCGTGTCCGGTCGGGAAGAAAGTGCTGATGACGCCGTCAGCCGGGGCGTAAATCTTTCCTTCAACCGGCTCGATCGCGACGCCCTTGCCCATGGCCTCGGAGGAGAACACTTCGTCCTTGACGTCCTTAAGCTGGATAACCTGGCCCTTGACCGGAGCCGCAACGGAGACGTCGACATTCGCGCCCTCGCCGGGATTCGCGGCCGAAGCGGCATTCGCGGAAGCGCCTTTCTTCTCCGTATCCTTGTAGAAGATAAGCTCGCAGATGAGGCCTGCCGCGACAGCAATGATGGAAATGATAACAGCTTTGATCATACCGGAGAAATCGCCGGTCGCATTGTTGATGTAAGCGGTGTAGCCGAAGACGCCCATGCCGGCCATCTGATAACCGACGACGCCGAGACCCATAAGCGCCGCTCCGCCGATACCGGCGATGATGCAGGTGCGGATGAAGGGCCACTTCTTCGGAAGCGTGAGACCATAGATAGCCGGCTCCGTGACGCCTGCGACGCCGGAGATGATAGCCGCCGGAGCAAGGCCCTTGATCTTCTTATCTTTTGTCTTCAGATAGATACCGATGCAGGCGCCGGTCTGCGCGAAGGTCGTCGCGAACATGCCGACGAGCGCGACGTCATAGCCCAGCGTAGCGTAGTTGTTGATGGCCATCGGGACGACCGCCCAGTGCAGCCCGAACATGACGAGCACCTGCCAGAAGGTACCGACGACAAGTCCGAGGATAATGCCGTTGAGGTTGGCCAGCCATGCGAAGAATTTGGAGAGCAGATCCGCAGCCCCGGCCGCGATCGGGCCGATGATAAGGATCGTCAGGGAGAAGGTCACGAAAAGCGTAATCAGGGGGACCGTAAACATCTTGATGGTCGACGGAATCTTATCCCTGAACAGTCTCTCGAACCAGGCCGCGAAGGCAACCGCGCAGATAACCGGGATGACCGAGCTGGTGTAGTCGCCGGAAGCGGGCATCCTGACCGGAATACCGAAGAGATTGGAGATGTCGACGCCGCTCGAAGCCAGCAGCGAAGGATAGATGATCGCGAGACCAATCAGCAGGCCTTCAAGCTCCGGAAGCTTAAACTTCTTGGCTGCCGTAAGGCCCAGGATCGGGGGCAGGAAATAAAATGCGGAATCCGCCAGGGAATAGAGGATGTTGTAGGTTCCGCCCGCGCCGTTCATAAGGCCGATAGCCGGAAGCAGGGCAAGAACGCCCTTTAAGATACCGCAGGCCGTAAGGATCGGAAGGAAGGGAGTGAACACGCTCGTGACAATGCTGATAAACGCCGAGAACGGATCCATCTTCTCTGCCGGAGCGTCATCCGCGGCTGCGCCCGGCGCGGCCGCAAGCGCCTCCAGATGCCCGACCTTGATGACCGAATCGTAGACATCCATGACGTGGTTGCCGATGACGACCATATACTGGCCGCCGGACTGGATAACCGTTACGATTCCGTCTGTCTCCTTCAGGATATCCGTCTGTGCCTTGGATTCATCTTTCAACTTAAAACGAAGTCTCGTGACGCAGTGGGTCAGGCTTACAATGTTGTCCTTCCCGCCCACGTTCTGAATGATGATTCTTGAAAGTCCATCATATTTGCTTGCCATAGCTGCAGCTCCTTTCTGATTTTCAGGTTTATACCCTTCTATGAACAATATTTTAACATATCTTTATGTCTTTTTTATTATTTTGTCATAAACTGTTCTTCCTATGGCATAAACAGTAGCTGCAGCAAAATGAAAAGAGGATCGATCTCTTTGCATATCGATCCCCCTGCCTGGAATAAACGCGCCGCGAAGACGCGCAGGGATCCCCTCGGAAAATGCCGGCCGAATCCCGCGCTTTCGTCCCGCGGCGCGAATCATTGCTCAGATTCCCTGATAACGATCCGCCACCCAGGTCTTCTTTACGCCGGCTACCGCATCCCTGGGGCTGATCTCAAGATCATAATTGTCGATGTCAACAAGCGTATAAAGATTATTTCCCATGCCAAGTTCCTTCATATAAGAAAGCTGCCGGTGACCGTGCCGGGATTCAATGCGCTCCACAAGATCCTTCCCGCTCTCCTTCGGAAGCGCGTAAACCAGATCGACGCAGGCCTGGTCAGCCGCCAGGATATCCATGGATGCCACGATCCCGATATCCGGCGTCACCACGGGCTCGGCTTCAAGCCCCTCGCAGTCACAGGAAACCGACATGTTCCGCATGACGTTGATATAGCAGACATGCTCCCCGAAATGCGTGATTACGCCCTTCGTCGACTCGGAGATCCGCTCCATGAGCTCCTCCTTGCGGATATTCCAGATTTTGGGCCTGTCCGGCGCGGTGTGGATGCATTTCTTGCCAATCTTTCCGTCCGCGCAGCCGATCCCGATATTCTTGTTGGAGCCGCCGAAGCCTCCCTGGACATGGCCCTTGAAATGGGTCAGCGTCAGCATGGAGTCGTAAGACGGCAGGTGGGAGCCGACCGAGATCTCATCAAACCACTTCCCTCCCGGAACCGGCAGCATGGCGGTCCCTTCCTCATCAGTGATGTCCACCGGGCAGAAAGTCCAGCCGTTCACCCGGATCGTCTCCCGGTGCAGTTCCGTCGTTGAACGATCCCCCTCGTAATAGGTATTGGTCTCGATGATCGAAGCCTCCGGCAGCCTCTCCCTCATGAGCTTCTTCACCCAGATCCGGGGAATGATGTTGGGGCCGTTCCTCTCGCCGGTGTGCAGCTTGACCGCGATTTTCCCCGCAAGGCAGCCCCCGACCCGGTCGAAGATCCGGATCAGGCCTTCCGGCGAAAGATCCCTGGTAAAATACACAACTGACTTCTCCCCGCTTCTTTCCTCCAGCGGCACATAGCGTTCTCCGCCGCTGCCCGGCAGCGCGTCTTTATTCATAAGAAACCTCCTTCTTTACAATAGATCCCTGTGGTGAAAGCTCCGCTTCCCGCTCGCGTAATCCCCGACGATATGCCCGTTTCCAACGAGCCTGTACTTATAGGTGATAAGGCCTTCCAGCCCGACCGGGCCCCTCGCGTGGATCTTGCCGGTCGAAATTCCCACCTCCGCCCCGAAGCCATAGCGGAAACCATCGGCAAAGCGGGTGGAGACATTTACGTAGACCCCCGCGGAATCAACCATCCGGGTAAAGTAGGCGGCCGTCTTTTCATTTTCCGTCAGAATACTGTCCGTATGGTGCGAACCGAAATAATTGATGTGCCGGACCGCCTCCTCCACGCCGTCCAGCAGCTTCACGGAAGCGATGAGATCCAGGTACTCCGCCGCAAAATCCTCCTCCCCCATGACCTCGCAGGGGACGATGGCGGATACCTCAGCGGTTCCCCGCATCTT
>JAILID010000004.1 GCA_024695465.1 Lachnospiraceae bacterium
TCGAGCGTGAGGCCCACGCTGATCTTGGCCGAGACCCGCGCGATCGGGTAGCCGGAGGCCTTGGAGGCCAGCGCCGAGGACCGCGAGACCCTCGGATTGACCTCGATCAGGTAATACTGAAATGATTTCGGATCCAGCGCAAACTGCACGTTGCAGCCGCCCTCGACCTTAAGCGCCCGGATGAGTTTCAGCGCGCTGTCGCGCAGCATGTGGTACTCCCTATCGGTCAGCGTCTGGGACGGGCACACAACGATCGAATCGCCGGTGTGGATCCCGACCGGGTCCAGGTTTTCCATATTGCAGACGGTGATCGCGGTGTCATTTGCATCGCGGATCACCTCGTACTCGATCTCCTTGTAGCCTCTCACGCTCTTCTCGACGAGAACTTCATTTACCGGCGAGAGATCAAGCCCGGCGGCTAAAAGCTCGTCGAGCTCCGCCTCGTTGTCCGCGAAGCCTCCGCCGGTTCCGCCCAGCGTGAAGGCCGGCCGAAGGACCACCGGGTAGCCGATCTCCTCCGCGGCCCTTCTGCCCTCCGGGATATCGTGCACCACGATCGAGGGCAGCACGGGCTCCCCGAGCCGCACGCAGAGGTCGCGGAATTCCTCGCGGTCCTCCGCCATCTCGATGCTCTCTGACTTTGTGCCCAGAAGCTCGCAGCTGCACTCCTTCAGGATCCCCTTCTTCTCGAGCTGCATGGCCAGGTTCAGGCCGGTCTGGCCGCCGATCCCGGGCAGGATCGCGTCCGGCCGCTCGGTGCGGATGATCCTCGCGACATACTCCAGCGTCAGCGGCTCCATGTAGACCCTGTCGGCGACCGATTTGTCGGTCATGATGGTTGCGGGATTCGAGTTGCAGAGAATGACTTCATAGCCTTCCTCCCGGAGAGCCAGGCAGGCCTGGGTTCCCGCGTAATCAAACTCGGCCGCCTGTCCGATGACAATGGGGCCGGAGCCGATCACCAGTATTTTCTTGATATCCGTTCTCTTGGGCATTCTTCTTCCTTTCAAAAGTACCGCCGGGCGGCTGGCTTGGTTTTCTGCGTCCCCGGGGGTTGCATGACTGGATTTTGCGGGCTGTTTTGCTTTACAGACTGCCCGGAGCGGTCTCTTTTGGCCTTTTAGGCGGCCGACCGGGCAGTCCGGTTTGAAGAATTACTGTATTTCACTGCTCTTCGCACGAAATACAGTCCCCTTCCATATTGAATGCCCTCACTTCTTCATAAGCCCCAGAAACTCATCAAAAAGATGGGCGGCGTCATGCGGTCCCGGCGAGCTCTCCGGGTGGTACTGCACGCTGAAGATCCTGTCTTTCGGGCAGGCAGCCCCCTCCACGGTTCCATCCAGCAGGTTCCGGTGGGTCACGACCAATCCGCTTCCGGCCAAAGACTTCTCATCAACCGCATAGGAATGATTCTGGGAAGTAATCTCGATCTTTCCCGTCCTCAGATCCCTCACCGGATGATTTCCGCCCCTGTGTCCGAATTTCAGCTTATAAGTCGAAGCCCCGCAGGCCAGGGAGATAATCTGATGTCCGAGACAAATCCCGAAGATCGGATAGCGCCCGCGCAGCTCCCGCACCAGCGAGATGGCTTCCGGCACATCCGTCGGATCGCCGGGTCCGTTGGAGAGAAAGACCCCGTCCGGCCTCATCCCCGCAACCTCCCCGGCGCTCACATTCCAGGGGAACACCGTCAGGCTGCAGCCGCGCCGCACAAAGGAACGGATGATGTTCTCCTTCATTCCGAAATCAATCGCGGCGATGTGGTAAGAAGCATTCATGGAAATGAAATTCTCCCGCACGCCCCGGCTCACCCTTGAAACCGCATCCTTCGGGAGGGCTGCCTTCTCAAGAATCTTCAGCCCCTCAGGAAGCGGCATGTCCGCGTCCGCAATCAGGGCCTTCATGCTGCCCTCGTTCCTGATTTTCCGGATGATCTCCCGGGTATCGACCCCGCTGATTCCCGGAATTCCAAATTCTTTCATGGCCTCCGAAAGCGTCCGCCTGCTCCTGAAATTAGAGGGCCTCGCGTTATAGTCCCGCACGACAAAGCCGCCGATGGTCGGATGCCGGGTCTCAAAATCCTCGTCGTTGATCCCATAATTCCCGATCAGCGGGTAAGCCATCACGACGAGCTGATCCGTATAGGACGGATCCGAGCAGATCTCCTGATAGCCGACCGGCGAGGTATTAAATACCAGTTCACACACCCCGGACTCTTTCTTCGCCCCGAAGCCGCAGCCCGGATATTCGCTGCCGCAGGCCATAATCAGTTTTCTGTCCATTCCCTTATCAATCATACACTCTCCTCAACTAAGGCTTCATCTTGCGATTCCCGCAAACAAAAGTCCCAGGCCGCACGAAAGCCCGCCCATTGCGCCGCAAAGCCTTGCGCTCCAGCCTCAGACAAACCCCTTCGCCATAACGGGCCCGCCTTTCACCTCCCGCCCGCGCCGGACAGCTTTCCCTCCGACAGCCGCCTCTCAAAGCGGTCCTTTCTCGGATCCGCAGGCACTCCGCCCGGATAGCGCCCGTCAAAACAGGCGCTGCAGAAAGCCCTGCAGCCGCTCATCTCTTCGAGGCTTTCCAGCGGGAGAAATCCCAGCGAATCCGCCCCGATCATGTCCGCGATCTCCGCCGCCGTATGCCGGCTCGCGATCAGATGCTCCTCCGAATCGATATCGACACCATAGTAGCAGGGGTGGCGGAAAGGCGGGGATGAGATTCTCAGATGGATCTCCCGCGCGCCGGCTTCCCGCAGAAGGCTGATGATCCGCCGGCTGGTCGTCCCCCGCACGATCGAATCATCGATCAAGACGACCCTCTTCCCCGCAAGAACGCTATGCACCGGGCTCAGCTTGATCCGCACCGTATCGGAACGTTCCCCCTGGGAGGGCGCGATGAAGCTTCTCCCCACGTATTTATTCTTCACAAGACCGATCTCATAAGGAATCCCGCTCTCCGCGGCGTAGCCGATAGCGGCGGAAAGCCCCGAATCCGGGACGCCCGCGACCACATCCGCTTCCGCCGGAAACTCCCTCGCCAGGATCCGGCCGGCCCTGACCCGGGCCTCATGCACCGAGATCCCGTCGATCACAGAATCCGGCCTCGCGAAATAGATATACTCAAAGATGCAGGGACTCGACGCCCCGCCGCAATGTTCCCGGTAAGAAAGCGGTTCAGCTCCCGGAGCATCCGCCGAAAAGACCAGCATCTCCCCGGGCTCAAGATCCCGCTCAAACGAAGCCCCGACCGCATCCAGCGCGCAGCTCTCCGAGGCAATGACAAAGCTTCCGTCCTCCCGCTTCCCGTAACACAGCGGCCGGAAACCCATCGGATCCCGCAGCGCCAAAAGCTTGGTGGCGGACATCATGACCAGACTGTAAGCGCCCCTAAGGGAGCGCATCGCCCGAAGGACGGCCTCCTCGATGCTGGCGCTGCGGAGCCTCTCCCTCGTGATCATGTAGCAGATGGTCTCGGTGTCGCTCGTGGAATGAAAGATCGCCCCCGACAGTTCGAGCCGGTCCCGAAGCTCCAGGGAATTGGTCAGGTTGCCGTTGTGGGCCAGCGCGAGATTCCCCTTCTGGTGGGCGACCACCATGGGCTGGATATTGCTTCTGCTGCTCCCGCCGGTCGTCCCGTAGCGGACGTGGCCGATCGCCATGCGGCCCCCGGGCAGCGCGTGCAGTTCATTTTCCGAAAATACCTCCCCCACAAGCCCCCGGTCCTTATGGGAAATGAAAACCCCGTCGTCGTTCACCACGATCCCGCAGCTCTCCTGTCCCCGATGCTGCAGCGCGTAAAGCCCGTAGCAGACCTCCCGCGCAATAGCCGGATTCACGTTCCCGACGACGCCGAACACTCCGCACTCTTCATGCGCGCCCATGGAGCGCCTCCCTCACAAACTCCCGAAAGAGCGGATGCGCCTTATCCGGGCGGGACTTAAATTCCGGGTGGAACTGCACCCCGACGTGGAAGCGGTTGGCCGGCGCTTCGACCGCCTCGACCAGCGTCCCGTCCGGAGACGTGCCGGAAACCGCAAGGCCCGCTGCCTCAAGCCGCTCCCGGTAAGCGTTATTGTACTCAAAACGATGCCGGTGCCTCTCCGAGATTTCCGGGGTCCCGTAAACTTTCTTTAGCACGCTCCCCGGAAGCACCCGGCAGGGATAGGCCCCAAGGCGCATGGTCCCGCCCTTTAAAAGGACCTTCATCTGCTCCTCCATGAGATCGATCACGCAGTTCCGGCTCGTCTCATCGAACTCCCTGCTGTTCGCGTCTGAAAGGCCCAGCACACTCCTTGCGTACTCGATCACGGAAACCTGCATGCCCAGACAGATGCCAAAATAGGGGACGTCATGCTCCCTCGCATAGCGGCAGGCCAGGATCATGCCTTCGATCCCGCGCGTGCCGAAACCGCCCGGCACCAGGACGCCTTCCGCCTCTTTGAGAAGCTCCCCGGCGTTTTCCAAAGTAAGCCTCTCCGAATCGATCCAGAGGACTTCCACTTCGGCGTCATTTTCATAGCCGCCGTGATAGAGGGCCTCCCGGACCGAAAGGTAGGCGTCGTGGAGGCCGACGTACTTCCCGACGATCGCGATCTTCACCTTATGCCTCAGACGATGGATCCGCTCGACCATGTCTTTCCAGTTCCCATAGCCCGTCATCCCGCCGGCAAGCCCCAGCTCCCGGCAGACCACCCGGTCCAGCCCGTTCTCATGCAGCATGATCGGGGCCTCGTAGAGGCAGTCCAGGGTACGGTTCTCGATCACGCAGTCCATCTCGACATTGCAGAAGAGGGCGATCTTGTCCCTGATGCCCTTCTCCAGCGGCCGGTCCACCCGGGTCACGATGACATCCGGATGGATCCCCAGAGACTGCAGCTCCCGCACGGAATGCTGGGTTGGCTTTGATTTGTGCTCGTTGGAGCCGCTCAGATAGGGCACCAGGGTCACATGGATGAAGAGGCAGTTCCCGCGGCCGGCCTCCAGTGAGACCTGGCGGATGGCTTCCAGAAAAGGCTGTCCCTCGATGTCGCCGACGGTCCCCCCGATCTCCGTGATGAGGACGTCCGCACCGGAATTTTCCGCCCCCTTGAAAATGAAATCCTTGATCTCATCGGTGATATGCGGGATCACCTGGACCGTCTGTCCGAGATAGGCTCCCTGGCGCTCGCGGTTCAAAACGTTCCAGTAGACTTTCCCGCTCGTCAGATTGGAATAGCGGTTCAGATTCTCATCGATGAAGCGCTCGTAATGCCCCAGGTCGAGGTCGGTCTCCGCCCCGTCGTCCGTCACGAAAACCTCCCCGTGCTGAAAGGGGCTCATGGTCCCCGGATCCACGTTCATATAGGGATCAAGCTTCTGGGAAGCGACGCGAAGCCCCCTCATCTTCAGAAGACGCCCCAGGGACGCCGCGGTGATCCCCTTGCCGAGACCGGACACGACCCCTCCGGTCACAAATATATATTTTGCCATTCTCTCCTCCCGTCAGCGGTAGATCCGAAGCAGGTGCTCCGCAATCTCCTTCTTGCTCACGCACTGGTCCATCGCCTGCTTCTGGATATAGCGGTGGGCGCCTTCCTCCGTCATGTGGCAGGATTCGATCAGCGCCCACTTGGCTTTGTTCACGATCCTGATTTCTTCCATCTTTTCTTCCAGCGTCAGGGTCTTCTTCTTAAGGCCCCTCAGCCTTTCCCGGACGCTGCACATGGTGTTGATCAGCTGCTGCAGGGCAGCCGCGTCCATGGGTCTTCTGGCAGTGAGGACGCCGTGCGGCGTCATCGCTATACAGATATCTTCATATACGTCGCTCCTGACCAGCAGAAGAGCCACCCGGTCGCTTTCGGCGCTCACATCGACAGCAAGCTTCCTGCCGAACTCATCCGGCAGCGGCGCGTTGACAATGACAAGGTCGTACTCCCTGTCCGTCATGGCGCGCCGCGCCCTGGCCGCGGTGTCCACGACCGTAACCGGGTCAAATCGCTCCCCGGGAAGAAAAGACATAAGCGCGGTATTTATTTTTCTGGCTGCTGAGACCAGCAGCACGCTGTAGCTGCGTCCGGCTGTTGTCATTTTAACCTTCCTTCCGTTCGATCAGTTTTCAGTTTTCCCTCTCAAGATAGGCGCCGAGAAGCTTTTCGGGCAGGTGTTCTTTCAGAAACGCGCTGGCGGAAGCCTCCCCGGCCGCCTCCTTGAGCGAAGACGGCAGCTTTTCAAGACGCGCCAGCTCCTCCTTCGAAGCCCTGTAGAGATTGACCTCAATCGGAGACGGCGGCGTAAGATTTCCCTCCAGTCCCGCAAGGCCCGCGTAAATCACGAGGCCAAAGGCGAGATAAGGATTGGCCATCGCGTCCGGGGAGCGCAATTCTCCCCGCTCATATTTTCCAAAAGCGGCCGGTATGCGGATCAGCGCCGAGCGGTTCTCCCTGGCCCAGGTGATATAACCGGGGGCCATCTGGCTGCCAAGCCTTTCATAGGACTCCTCCAGGGGGTTTAAAAAGAGGGACATCTCGCGGATGTGCTTCAGGATCCCTCCCAGAACCGGGTCAAGGGAGATATCCTTGCAGCCGGAGCGCACGGAGAAATTAATATGCATGCCGTTGCCGGGCCTGCCGGGCAGGGGCTTGGGCGCAAAATCCGCCCTCGCCCCGTTCCGGTTCGCGATCGCGTTCACGACCGCCCGGAAGGTCATCGCGTCGTCTGCGGCCTTCAGGGCCTCGCAGTAACGGAAATCAATCTCATTCTGGCCGGGTCCCTCCTCGTGATGGGAGCTTTCCGGATAGATTCCCATCTGCTCCAGCGTCATGCAGATCTCCCGGCGGATATTCTCGCATTTGTCCTCCGGACCGATATCCATGTAGCCGGCCCTGTCGTAGGGGATCATCCGGTCTTCATTTTCCCCCTCATCCCGGAAGAGATAGAACTCCTGCTCCGTCCCGAAGCGGAACCTGTAACCTTTCTTTTCGGCCTCCTCCGCCGCCTTCCTCAGAAAGCCCCGGGAATCGCAGGCAAAAGGCCTGCCGTCCGGCCAGCTGATATCGCAGTACATGCGGACGACCCGTCCGTGCTCCGGCCTCCAGGGCAGGATCGCCAGCGTATTCGGATCCGGGTGCAGGAATATATCCGACGTGGGATAGCCGCCGAAACCCGCGACGGCCCAGGCGTCGACAGCAATCCCCTCCCGGAAGGCCCGGTCAAGCTCCGGGGCCATAATGGAGATGTTCTTAGCCTTTCCGAATACATCACAGAAGGACAGGCGTATGAATTTGACGTCCTCCTCCTCGACAAACTGTTTGACTTCTTCTTTCGTATAATTCATAATTCCTCCATCAGCTGTTCCTGTAGCCCATCAGGTATTCATCCACTTCCGCGGCGCAGGCCCTTCCTTCCGCCAGCGCCCAGACCACCAGGCTCTGGCCTCTTCGCATGTCCCCCGCGGCGAAAACGCCCGGAACGCTCGAAGCATAGCTCCCTTCCGGGGTCGCGACGACCCCTCTCTGGGTCATCGCAAGGCCGAAAGCTTCCGGGAGGGATTTTTCCGCCCCGAGAAAGCCCGCCGCGATGAGGAGCAGGTCGCAGGGGATCGTCTTTTCGCTCCCCGGGGTCTCCGTAAGCTTTCCGCCCGCGAAGCTCACCTCCACGGTCGTGATCTCCGAGATCCTCCCGTCTTTCGTGAGCGCCTTCTTCACCGTCGTCTTGAAAACTCTCGGATCCGCCCCGAAAAGTTTGATTGCCTCCTGGTGCCCGTAATCGGTCCTTAAGGTTTTCGGCCATTCCGGCCAGGGGTTGTTCGGAGTCCGGGTCAGAGGCGGCTTCGGCATCATCTCAAGCGCCGTCACGGACTTGCAGCCCATCCGGATCACGGTCCCGATACAGTCGTTGCCGGTATCTCCTCCGCCGACGACCACGACGTTCCGTCCCTTTGCGTTCATGCTTTCCTGCAGCGTCTCGATCCCGAGCACATTCTTCGTCGCGGCTTTCAGGAAATCCACCGCGAAGTAAACGCCCTCCGCGCCCTCAAGTCCCTCTGCGGCGAGAGCCCTGGGCCTTTTGGCCCCGCAGCAGAGGATAACAGCATCATACTCCTTTTTGAGGCGGGATACCTTCATTTTTTCACCAATATTTACGCCGGTCCGGAAAACGACGCCTTCCTCTTCCATCAGCTTCTGCCTCCGGGCCAGCACGCTCTTATCCAGCTTCATGTTGGGGATCCCGTACATGAGAAGGCCTCCGATCCGGTCCTCCCGCTCGTAGACGGTTACCGCGTGGCCCCGCCTCCTTAAGGCGTCCGCGCAGGCAAGTCCCGAGGGCCCGCTGCCGATAACGGCTGCCTTCTTGCCGCTTTCCCGGGACGGCGGATTGCTGCGCATCCAGCCTTTTTCGTATCCCTTCTCAATGAGGAAGAACTCGTTGTCCTTTACGGTGACCGGATCGTCATACTGCCCGCAGATGCAGGCCTTCTCGCAGAGAGCCGGACATACCCTCCCGGTAAATTCCGGAAAGCGGTTGGTCTTCAGAAGGCGGGCCAGCGCATGCGCGTCTTCGCCCCTGTAGATCGAATCGTTCCACTCGGGAATCAGGTTGTGGAGCGGGCAGCCGACGACCATGCCGGAAAGCTGCATGGCCGACTGGCAGAAGGGAACGCCGCAGTTCATGCAGCGGGCTCCCTGGTTTCTCCGGACCGCCTCCGAGGACCGGATATGGAACTCCTCATAACCCCTGATCCGAATATCCACCGGAATCTCTTTGTTTTCAATTCGTTCATATTCAAGAAAACCTGTCTGTTTACCCATTGTTTCACCTCCCGGCTTTGCTCAGACCGCCGTGCCTGTCAGTTCCCTGAAGGCTTCCAGCTCCGCCTTGTCCCTGTCGATCCCCTGTTCCTCGTAACGGCTGATGGCCCTGATCATCTTGTGGTAATCCCTGGCCGCGACCTTCTTGAAGTTCAGAAGCTCCTCCTCAAAATGTTCCAGGATCTCGCGCCCGAGTCCGGAACCCGTCTCCTTCACATACTCCTCAAGGATCTCCTTTAACTCCGCGGCGTCGTATTTTTCCCGGACCTCGCCAAGCTCGACCATGTCCTTGTTGACCCGGCGGTAGAGGCTGTGCTTCCGATCCAGCACGTAGGCGACGCCGCCGCTCATGCCGGCCGCAAAGTTCTTGCCGACAGGTCCCAGGATCACGGCCCGGCCTCCGGTCATATATTCAAGACCGTGATCGCCGCAGCCCTCCGCGACAGCCGTCGCGCCGGAATTCCTGACGCAGAAGCGCTCACCCGCGACGCCTGCGATAAAAACCTTCCCGGAAGTGGCCCCATAGAGGGCGACGTTCCCGACGATAATGTTCTCGGAAGCCTCGAAACGGCTTCCCTCCGGCGGGCTCAGCACCAGCTTCCCGCCCGAAAGACCCTTGCCGAAGCCGTCGTTGGCGTCTCCCTTCAGGTAGATGGTCAGCCCGCGCGGGATAAAAGCCCCGAAGGACTGGCCGCCGCCGCCCTCGCAGTTGATCACAAAACGGTCTTCCGGGAGCTCCCGGCAGGCGGCCCCGAATTTTCGGACGATCTCCGAACCCAGGATTGTCCCGAAAGTCCGGTCGGTGGAGCTAACAGACGCCGAGATTACGGCGGAAGGCTCCCCGTTTTTCAGGGATTTTTCAAACCAGGGCAGGAGGCAGCGCTCGTCAAGCGTTTTCTCGAGCCCGAAATCAAAGCTCTGCTTCGGATCGAAGCGGTTGTCCTTTACATGTTCGAACCCGGCCTTCAGGATTTCTGAAAATGAAACCACCTGCGCGTGCGGCTGCTCAAACTCCTCCCGTTTCTTCAGGCAGTCCGTGCGTCCGATCATCTCGTCCACGCTCTTAAAGCCAAGGGAAGCCATAATCTCCCGAAGCTCGCTTGCAATAAAGGTCATAAAGTTCATAAGGTGCTCCGGCTTGCCGGCAAAACGGGCCCGAAGGCATTCGTTCTGGGTCGCGATCCCGACCGGGCAGGTATTCTTCGAGCAGACCCGCATCATCATGCAGCCGAGCGATACCAGCGGAGCCGTCGCGAAGCTGTATTCTTCCGCCCCCAGAAGCGCCGCGATCGCGACGTCCCGGCCGGTCATGAGCTTCCCGTCCGTCTCGATCCGGACCCGGGATCTTAAGCCGCTCTCAATAAGCGCCTGGTGGGTCTCCGCCACGCCGAGTTCCCAGGGAAGGCCCGCGTTGTGGACCGAACTGTAGGGAGCCGCCCCCGTGCCGCCGTCATAGCCGGAAATGAGGACCACCTGGGCCCCCGCCTTCGCGACGCCCGACGCGATCGTCCCGACCCCGGCTTCCGAAACCAATTTGACCGAGATGCGGGCGGCGCGGTTTGCATTTTTCAGATCATAGATGAGCTGGGCCAGATCCTCGATGGAATAGATGTCATGGTGCGGCGGCGGGGAGATGAGCTGGACCCCCGGCGTCGAGCAGCGGGTCTTCGCGACCCAGGGATAGACCTTTTTGGCCGGCAGGTTGCCGCCCTCGCCGGGCTTGGCGCCCTGGGCCATCTTGATCTGGATCTCCTTCGCGCTCAGGAGGTATTCTTCCGTCACACCGAAGCGGCCGGACGCCACCTGCTTGACCGCGCTGTTTTTCTCCGTCCCGAAGCGCTCGCGGGCCTCGCCGCCCTCGCCGGTATTGGAGCGGCCTCCCAGGCGGTTCATCGCCAGGGCAATCGTCTCATGGGCCTCCTCGGAGAGGGAGCCGTAGCTCATGGCGCCCGTCTGGAAGCGCTTTACGATCTCCGAGACCGGCTCGACCTCATTTATGTCAACCGGATCGCCGGCCGGCACGAAATCGAGGAGCCCCCGCAGCGTATGCGGATGATTCTCATCGTCAACCAGGCTGCTGTATTCCTTGAATTTCTCATAACTCCCGGTCCGGCAGGCCTGCTGCAGGAGCACGATCGTCTTCGGGCTGTAGAGGTGGTCCTCCTTGCCCTTGCCGCTCCTTAAGTTGTGGAAGCCGCTGCTGTCGAGCACCGGATCTATCGGCAGTCCCATCGGATCGAAAGCCCGGTCATGCCGGTAGGCGATGCCTTCTTCGATCTCCTTGATGCCGATACCGCCGACCCGGCAGGTCATTCCGGTAAAATACAGATCGATCAGTTCCTTCGCGAGCCCGATCCCTTCGAAGATCCTGGCGGACTGGTAGGACTGGATCGTGGAAATGCCCATTTTCGCGGCGATCTTCACGACCCCGCTGAGGAGGGCCCGGTCGTAGTCATCGATGGCGGTGTGGGGATCCTTGTCGAGAAGGCCCAGACTGATCAGCTCCTCGATGCACTCATGGGCGAGATAGGGATTGACCGCCCTCGCCCCGAAGCCCAGGATGCAGGCCGTCTGGTGAACGTCCCTCACCTCCGCGCTCTCGAGGATCAGCGAGACCGCTGTCCGCTTCCTCGTGCGGACCAGGTGCTGCTCAACCGCGGAGACGGCCAGCAGGGCCGGAATCGGCACATGGTTTTCATCGACCCCCCGGTCGGATAAGATGATGATATTGGCTCCCCCGGCCGCCGCGCGGTCCACCGCAAGATAGAGATGCTCGACAGCCTTCAAAAGGGAGGTGTGCTTATAATAAAGAAGGGATATCGTCTCCGGCTTGAAGCCCGGACGCTTCATGGACCTTATTTTCATCAGGTCGACGCCGGTCAGCACCGGATTGTTGACCTCTAAAACCGCGCAGTTATCGCTCTTTTCCCGCAGAAGATCCCCGTCCGAGCCGATATAGACGGTCGTGTCCGTCACGATCTTTTCCCGGAGCGAATCGATCGGCGGGTTGGTGACCTGGGCAAACTGCTGCTGGAAGAAACGGTAGAGCAGGGGATAGTTTTCGGAAAGCGCGGCCAGAGGAACGTCGTGGCCCATGGAGACCGTCGGCTCCGCCCCGTTTGCCGCCGCCTCGAGGATGCAGCTCTTCACTTCCTCGTAGCTGTAGCCGAAGACCTTGTAGAGACGGTCCCGCTCCGGCTGTGTGTGCACCGGGACCTGGCGGTTGGGGATCGCGAGCTCCTTGAGGTGGACCAGATTCGCATCGATCCATTCCCCGTAGGGATGCGCGGAGGCGTAGTATTCCTTGCACTCCTCATCACTGATAATCCGCTTCTTTTTGGTATCGACGAGCAGCATCCTGCCCGGGGTCAGCCTCGACTTTACGAGGATGTGTTCCGGCGGGATGTCAAGGACCCCCACCTCGGAGGAGAGGATCAGGCGATTGTCGTCTGTAATATAGTACCTGGAAGGCCGGAGGCCGTTGCGGTCCAGGGTAGCCCCGAAAAGTTCGCCGTCCGTGAAAAGAATGGCGGCCGGCCCGTCCCAGGGCTCCATCATGGTCGCGTAGTAGTGATAGAAGTCCTTCCGGGTCTCGCTCATGAAGCGGTTGTTCTTCCAGGGCTCCGGGATCAGGGTCATCATGGCAAGCGGCAGCTCCATGCCATTCATATAAAGAAACTCCAGGGTATTGTCGAGCATCGCGGAATCGGACCCGCTCCCGGCAATAACCGGATAGATCTTATCCTTCTCGTCCTCAAGGAGCGGCGAATGCATCGTCTCCTCCCGGGCCAGCATGCGGTCGTAATTGCCCCTGATCGTGTTGATCTCCCCGTTGTGGGCGATAAAGCGGTAAGGATGGGCCCTCTCCCAGCTCGGGAGCGTGTTGGTCGAAAACCTGGAGTGGACGATTGCTATCGCCGTCTGGTAATCCCTGCTCTCAAGATCCCCATAGAAGCGGCGGAGCTGGCCCACCAGGAACATCCCCTTGTAGACAATTGTCCGGGATGAGAGGGAGCAGATGTAGGTGTCCTCGGAGCTCTGCTCGAACTCGCGCCGGACCACATAGAGCTTCCGGTCGAAATCGATCCCTTTTTCCAGCTCCGCAGGTTTCCTAAGGAAGCACTGGCGGATGGCCGGCATGCACTCCCGGGCCCTGTCCCCCAGGATCTCCGGATGGATCGGAACCTTTCTCCAGCCGATCACCTCCATCCCCTCCTTGGCGGCAATCACCTCGAAGAGCCTCTTCGCGAAGGTCCTCTTCAGGTCATTCTCCGGCAGGAAAAACATGCCGATTCCGTATTCGCCGGCCTCGCCGATCTCAAAGGCGGAAGCTTTTTTAAAGAATGCATGCGAGATCTCAAGAAGGATCCCGACGCCGTCTCCGACCGTACCGCTCGCGTCCTTGCCGGCCCGGTGCTCCAGCTTCTCGACGATCGCCAGCGCGTCGTCCATGACCGAATATTCCGGGACACCGTCGATCTTGACGACCGCCCCGATCCCGCATGCGTCATGTTCCCTGTCATAAGAAAGACTCTTTTTCATTTCCATAACGATCCTTTCCGAGGCTGCCTGCGCCTTTCATTTTCCGCAAAATGAAAAAAGCAGCGGAGCCTCTAATGCTTTTTACATACATTAGAGACTCCGTTGCCTCTTCTTGACATAATAGACTTTATGCAATTATTTGTCAACCATCAAAAAATGAAAAGTTCTTCTTGACAAGCTTATTCCCATGCTGTAAAATTCCGAAACAGAAAGGCAGCGGCGTCTTTGAGGGATCACTCTCAAAGGCGCCTTTCTCTTTTTCAAAGTGAAAACTCTATGGAAGGCAAGGACGTCTTTCGTGTTCACACGAAAGGGGACCCTGCCTTCATTATTTCAAGGAAAAGGAGAGCTGAAAATGAGTACTGTATCGGATTATTTTGGAAGTTTGGTATTTGACGACCGCGTTATGCGCGCCAATCTCCCCGCGGATGTCTATGCGTCCCTCCGAAAGACCATCGACGAGGGTCGGGAACTCGACATCAGCGTCGCCAACGCCGTCGCCCAGGCCATGAAGGACTGGGCCGTGGCGCACGGCGCCACCCATTTCACCCATTGGTTCCAGCCGCTCACCGGCATCACCGCCGAGAAGCACGACAGCTTCATCTCCCCGTCGCCGGACGGGAGCGTGATCATGGAGTTCTCCGGCAAGGAGCTCATCAAGGGCGAGCCGGACGCCTCCTCCTTCCCATCGGGCGGCCTCCGCGCCACCTTCGAGGCCAGGGGCTACACGGCCTGGGACCCGACTTCCTACGCTTTTATTAAAGGAAAGTCCCTCTGCATCCCCACCGCCTTCTGCTCCTACGGCGGCCCGGCCCTCGACAAGAAGACCCCGCTGCTCCGATCCATGGAGGTCCTGAGCAAGGAAGCGCTCCGCATTCTCCGTCTCTTCGGAAATGAATCCGCCAAGCGGGTCGTCTCCTCTGTCGGCCCCGAGCAGGAATATTTCCTCATCACCAGGGAAATGTACGAGAAGCGCCCCGATCTCCGCTTCACCGGCCGGACCCTGTTCGGCTCGAAGCCGCCCAAGGGCCAGGAGCTGGACGACCACTATTTCGGCGTGATCAAGCCCGGAGTCGAAGCCTTCATGGCGGATTTGAACGATGAGCTCTGGAAGCTGGGGATCCTGGCCAAGACCGAGCACAACGAAGTCGCGCCGGCCCAGCATGAGCTCGCCCCGATCTACACCACCACCAACATCGCCACCGACCACAACCAGCTCACCATGGAGATCATGCAGAAGGTCGCCGCGAGGCACGGACTGGTCTGCCTGCTCCACGAGAAGCCTTTCGCGGGGGTCAACGGCTCCGGCAAGCACAACAACTGGTCCATCGCCACCGACGGCGGGCAGAACCTGCTCTCCCCGGGCGCGACTCCCTATGAAAACGCCCAGTTCCTGCTCTTTTTGTGCGCGGTCATCAAGGCCGTCGACGACTATCAGGATCTGCTCCGCCTCTCCGTCGCGACCGCCGGCAACGACCACCGGCTCGGCGCGAACGAGGCGCCGCCGGCTGTCATCTCCATCTTCCTGGGCGACGAGCTGAACGCCGTTCTCGAAGCGATTGAAAACGACGCTCCCTACGCCGGCACAAAGAAGACCCAGATGAAGCTCGGCGTGGACGTCCTGCCCAAGTTCAACCGGGATACGACCGACCGCAACAGAACGTCGCCGTTCGCGTTTACGGGAAATAAATTCGAGTTCCGTATGCTCGGCTCCTCCAACAGCATTGCCTGCGCCAACATCATGCTGAACGCGGCCGTCGCGGAGAGCCTCCGGATCTACGCCGACCGCCTTGAGAAAGCGGAAGATTTCGAGACCGCCCTGCACGAGATGATCAAAAAGACGATCAAAGACCACAAGCGGATCATTTTCAACGGAAACGGTTATGACGACGCCTGGATCCGGGAGGCGACCGAAGAGCGGGGACTTCTCAACTACCGCACGACTGCGGACTGCATGCCCCACCTCCTCGACGAGAAGAATGTGAAAATGCTCACCTCCCTGGGAGTCTTCACCATCGAGGAAATGCGCTCCCGCCGCGATATCATGCTGGAAAACTACTGCAAGAGCGTCGTGATCGAGGCCAATACCATGGTCGACATGGCCCGCACCCAGATCTCGCCCGCCATCGAAGCCTTCGCGGCCGACACCGCGAAATCCGTCGCCGCCAAGAAAGCCATCGCGCCAGAGCTTGGCTGCCGCCATGAAACTGGCCTGGTCCGGACCCTCACCGGCCTCATCGACGAGATCGCGGACAGAACCGACGAGCTCGAAGCCGCCCTCCTGAAGGTTCGCGACGCGGAAGACATCGTCGAGGAATCCGCCCTGATCCGCGACAACCTGCTCCAGCTCATGGGTGAGCTCCGCGTCCCCTGCGACAAGGCGGAACAGCTGACCGCCAGAAGCTACTGGCCCTATCCGACCTATTCGGATCTCCTCTTCGGAGTCAAATAAGCCCTTCCTTATCGGCGCCCGGCCTGCGATTTATCGCCGGAACAAGCGGGCGCCTTTTTCTTTAACAGATAATTCCCAGACAGGCCTTCTTCAGGCCCTTCCGGCCGAATACGCGGCAGGGAACAGTTCGAAGAATTTCTGCCTGCGGAAGCGCAATCGGAGGTAACTTACTATGTGTTCAATTATGGCCTGGTGCGGCGAATCCGCGGACCCCGGCAAATTCAAAAAAGCTTTTGAGCGAACCCTTTCAAGGGGCCCCGACAAAAGCCGCATCGTCGATACAGGCTGCGGCCTCATGGGCTTCCACCGTCTCGCGATCATGGGCCTTACATGCTCCGGCATGCAGCCCTTTATGCTCGACGGGAGCTTCGTCGTCTGCAACGGCGAGCTCTACGGCTTCGAGGCCCAGAGAGAAAAATTAAAAGAAAAAGGTTACACATTTAGGAGCGGCAGCGACTGCGAGATCATTCTCCCGCTCTGGTTCGAATACGGAAGCGACATGTTCGCGATGCTGGATGCGGAGTTTGCCTGCATTCTCTTCGACGGAAAGACAAAGGAATTCATCGCGGCCCGCGACCCGATCGGGATCCGGCCGCTTTATTATGGGTATGACAGGGCGGGCGCGATCTTATTTGCCAGCGAGCCGAA
>JAILID010000083.1 GCA_024695465.1 Lachnospiraceae bacterium
AGCGCTATCGTATAGGAGATGCGCTCGTTCAGATAGTTCCGGACTTCATCCGGCTCCAGATAATGGACCATGGCCGCTTCCTCCAGGGTCTCCATCTGGGAAGCCGGGCAGGTGACGCAGCCCATGCCGCATTCCATGAGGGCGCGCACAGCAATGGGATAGTCCTTAATGATATCACCAATCAGCATATCCGGCTGAACGTATTCCTTTACTTCGATCGACATTTCCGGGTCGAGTACCTCTTCCTGGTTCAGCGTAGTCTCATCCATATTACATACCTCCTTGTGGGTTTGATCAGATGCAGCTGTCCGCGCATCGGCTTTCGCCTTGCCGTCTTCGGCGGGCCATGGTGCTGCACAAAATGAAAGTTTACCGTGTTTTCCGGAAAAATGCAAGCATTAGCGCAAATGCTGAAAAAATTTGCCGCTTGCGCAAAACGCCCCGCGCGGATCCGGCGCGGCAGACAGGAATATTCTTTTTTGCCTGCCCTTATAAGCCTTCGCCCAGATCCTCTTCCGTGATCGTGGTCAGGTCCTCGTCTGTAGGCTCGGCCAGCTCCGCGATGCGGGTGGCCTGGTTGGTGATGATCTTTTCAAAGAGATTCCGAACGTCCCGGGCGTTGGCGAAATTCGGTCCCTTGTTTTTTTCATGCGCGGTGATGATCTCGTCGACCTTCCTGCGGGCTTCCGGGGTAAAGCTGTAACCG
Source organism: Lachnospiraceae bacterium (assembly GCA_024695465.1). Lineage (GTDB taxonomy): Bacteria > Bacillota > Clostridia > Lachnospirales > Lachnospiraceae > Chordicoccus. The sequence goes on from JAILID010000083.1 coordinate 707, forward strand.
TATTTGTCGCAGCGCAGATTGAAGATGGCGATCAGCTCTTCCGCGCTGTAGTCCGGGAATTCGATATATTTATTGAAACGGGACTTGAGGCCGGGGTTGGAATTGATGAATTTCTTCATCAGATCCGTATAGCCGGCGACGATCACGACCAGATCGTCCCGGTTGTCTTCCATGGCCTTTAAGATGGTGTCGATCGCTTCCTGGCCGAAATCGTTTCCTTCGCCCCTGGCGAGCGTGTAGGCCTCGTCGATGAAGAGGATCCCGCCCTTGGCCTCCTCGATCTTCTTTTTGGTTTTGATCGCGGTCTGGCCGACGTAACCCGCTACCAGGTTTCCCCGGTCGACTTCTACGAGCTGGCCTTTGGAGAGGGCTCCGATCTCTTTGTAGATCTTTGCCAGAATGCGGGCGATCGTGGTCTTGCCGGTTCCGGGATTGCCGGAGAAGACGAGGTGAAGCGAGGTATCCGGCGTTTTCATCCCCCGTTTTTCGCGCAGTTTCTGCATTTTGACGAAAGCGGTAAGTTCCTTTACGTCGTGCTTGACGGCTTCAAGCCCCACAAGCTCATTCAGTTCTTCCATGCCGGTTTTTTCCGGTTCTTTGGGTTTTTCGGTCTCGGCGCCGGGAACCGCGGCCGCGGTCTGGGTTTCATTTTCCGAGTGCGCTTCCGGGGCAGCCGCGGCCGCCGGAGCTGAGGCGGAATCTGAAAAGTCGGAGACGACGCCCTGCTCCTTAAAGCTCATGTAGTCCGGGTGGCTCTGGAAATCTTTTCCGAAAAAGTCCGAGTAGACGTTCTTTATGGTGTCGTCGATCCGACTGCTGCCGGAAAGCTTCTCCCGAAGGGAATCGGTAATTTCCTGGGTTTCCTTTAAGAGATCCTCCAGGGATTTGGTCGGGTCAAAAGTATTTTTTTTATCGGCCATCTTGTTCCTCCTTATATGGCGCGGCTCCGGCTGCGGCGTGTCCTTTTTCTGACAGCGGCCCGGATCGCGAATGTTTGCGGGTTAAGGGGTGCTTTCAAGGGAGCTTTCCCTGCGTTTTTCTGAGATTTCCGCCAGTTTTTCGTCTGTCAGGATATAATGCTTCCTGAACCAGAAAAAGGCGAAGATGAGTCCGGCAATCGGGAGCAGGGTCATGGTCATTCGCAGGCCGATCCTGGAGCTTTGGGCAACGGAAGCGGAGAAGTCCATGGTCTGTTCCGCTTCAGAGGCGGCTTCGGAGCTGAGGGAGAAAACCTGCAGGCAGACAGAAGCCGCGAAGGCCGCGAATCCGGAGGCCAGCTTGACCACGAAAGTCTGCATGGAGAAGATGACGCTTTCGTCCCGGCGTCCGTTTTTCAGCTCTCCGTAGTCGACCGTATTGGCCAGAAAGACCGTGACGATGACCGTCAGCATGCCGTTGGCCGCGAAGATAAAGAAGGCGGGGATGAAGAGAAGGAAGACGCTGGACATATCGGTGAAAGCCAGGGCCAGAAGGACCAGATAGCCGGCCGCCGCCATGCCGAGGCTGACATAGAAGATTCTGAGGCTGTTCATAAAGCGCCGGAGGAAGGGGTAGAAAAGCATCATGGAGAAAATCTGTACCGCGCCGCCGAAGATATTGAACAAAGTGTAGGCATTGTACCAGCCGCTTCCCCCGAAATCATATTTGAAAAAATAGATGACCAGATTTGAGGTGATATAGACCGAGCAGTTGATGAGAACGATGGCGACTACCACGGTCAGGGTCTGATCGTTGGAGAGAAGGGCCCGGAACATCTGCCCTACGGAAGCGGTTTCCATGTCTACAGTCGATTTTTCCCGGATGCTTACGCAGGTAAAAACGATGAGCAGTACGAAGATGACCGCGACGGCCAGGGAGAAATACTGAAAGCCCAGACGCTCGACTTCCCTGGCGGAGGCGGAGGGGCCGCCGACTGCGCGTCCCAGGTTCTGGACGGCGATCATGGTCAGGATCGTGATGATCGCGGAACCGACTCCGGCGCAGGATCTGGCCAGGGTGGTCAGACTTTCCCTTTCCCTGCCGCCCTCGGTAAAGGCGGGGATCATGGACCAGTAGGGGATGTCCATCATCGTGTAGGTGACGCCCCAGAGGATGTAGGCGGCCGCCGCGTAGGCTGTGAGCCCCGCTCCGTCGAGAGAGGGCGGCGCGGAGAACATGATGTAGAGCACGACCGCGTTCGTGAGCGTGCCGATGAGAAGCCAGGGGCGGAATTTTCCCCAGCGGGTTTTGGTTTTCGCGACAATGACTCCCATGACCGGGTCGTTGAACGCGTCGAAGACGCGGGCCGCCATGAGGATGACGCCCATCGCGACAGGGCTTACGCCCAGAATATCCTGGTAGTAGTAGAGAACGTAGCTGGCCGACAGCATGTAGACCATGTCTTTGCCGACGGCGCCTAGTCCGTAGGAAAGCTTTTCTTTTGCGCCCAGGGAATGCTTGTCCATCATAAATGGGTCCTCCTTAAAGTTTGCTGACATCTATTCTATCATAGTTTGGGGAAAAAGTGGATAAGCGATTGAAGAATTCACAATCCGGGCTGTCGCCCTGCCTGCTCATGCCCGTGCAGTCGGCTTCGCGCAAGCGCGGCCGCCTGCCCGGGCATGGCGACCGGGCAATATGATATTGCCCGCCGGATCGCTCCGCGCTTCGCGCTCCCGCGATCCTAACAAAAAACTCATGCTTTGACGCGGCGCTTTGCGCCGCAAGCATTCGTTTTTTGTTAGCGTCGCTCATGCCCGTGCAGTCGGCTTCGCGCAAGCGCGGCCGCCTGCCCGGGCATGGCGACCGGGCAATATCATAAAAAAAAAAACAAAAATTGCATTTATATTTTTATACAAGCGTGTTAAAATAAGAATTGGAGTTGTAGGATTGTAGGAAGGATCAGATATTTGCCTGCATAAGGTAGTTTGCTATTTGGAGGAAATGCAGTTATGCCATCTGCAAAATATGATAAGATTTATGATGTGCTGAAGAAAAAGATCGAAAAGGGAGTCTATAGGGTAAACACATATCTTCCTTCCGAGTATACACTGGTTGGCGAATATGACTGTTCCCGCAACACAGTGCGCCGCGCCATAAGCCAGCTTGGCGAAGAGGGATATGTTCAGAGCATGCACGGAAAAGGCGTGATCGTCATCTATGATCCCCTCACGAGGAAAGATTCAAAGCTCGAGAAAAATGAGAATCTGCGGGAAATGGCGCTCAGGGATGAGATTCCGTTCGAGACAACCGTTCTGGATTTTCAAAATGTTGAAATAGACGACGAGGTGGCCGCCGGCACAGGTTTTGTATCCGGCGAGCAATGCATCAGCGTTCTCAGGGTGCGAAAGCTGAATGGGGAGGCGGTAAGCCTTGAGAGAAGCCTTTTCAAGGCATCCGCCGTCCGGGGACTGACCAGGGAGATTGCGGAAGAGTCTGTTTACAGCTACATAGAAGAAAAGCTGGGCGATTCGATACGAACGATCCAGCAGAAGATTGAGATCAAACTTGCGGATGAAGAAGACAGGAAGTATCTTGACATGCAGGGCTATAATTGTCTGGCTTCCATTCGAAGCAGGGCTTATAACTCGGCTGGCGACCTCTTTGAGTTTACGGAAGCTCACCGCCGCCCGGATTATTTCGTCATTTTCCGCCAGATAAAGAAAAGGGACAGGTATAAATCCTCTGTGCCGGTCCGCATGAAGGGAAAATAACATGCTTCCGCGTCCGTGTGCCGGATAAAGACTTTTATTTTACACTTGTAAGAGAAATTCTCTTGTAAAAACGAGTTGGCCATGCTATACTATTTCTGCCGTAAGATAGACAATTAGAGGAAGGTTATAGCATGATGTCTCTTGAAACTGATTTTTTAGCAGTATATACAAAGTTCAAAATGTATTTTTACAGGGAAATTTTCTCGAACCGGGAGGAAGCTGCGGAAAACCTTACGACGGTAGAGGCTTTTTGCATGGAGGTGATCCATGCGATGAAGCGGCCTACTATTAACGAATTCGCTTCTTACATACGGATTTCCCAGCCCAATGCGGCTTATAAGGTCAATAACCTTCAGCGCAAGGGATTTTTGAGAAAAATTCATTCTACGAAGGATAAGCGGGAGTACTTTCTGGAGGTTACGCAGAAATACACTGATTCAGTGAGTGAAAGCGCTTCATTTATGAAAGAGGTGATCGACAAGACAGAAGCCCGTCTGTCACCGGAGGAAAAAGAGGTGGCGGGAAAGGTTTTGAGGATCATGGCGGAGGAGATGGATTTCGGCGTTCCGACATTCGTTCCCAAAAATGAAGATTGAAGCCGGAAAAGCCGTCAGGCTTTTCGGATGCTGATCCGATGGAGCTGTTTAACAAAAGCCGCTTTCCCGTGAGGGAAGCGGCTTTTTCAGGTTTTACAGGGAACAGCAGGTTATTTCCTTATGGAAGCCGAACCCGGCGTCCGGCGCGCTGAAGATCGAAGCCCTGCCGGGTTCAAAGCTTTCACGTCCGGTTATGTTGATAAAGCAGATCCCTGACGACTGCCGAGGCGATCATCAGTCCCGCCGCCGGAGGGACAAAGGCGGTCGATCCGGGAACCGGCCTTCCTGTCTGTTTGCCGTCTTCATCGGGAGAGAAGCGCGGGAGCAGAGGCTTCTCCTCGGAATAGACAACCTTCAGACGGCTGACGCCCCTCTTCTTCAGCTCCCGTCTCATGACCCTGGCCAGAGGGTCGACGGAGGTTTCGTATATGTCGGCGATCTTCAGCCCGGATGGATCGAGCTTATTGCCGGTTCCCATCGAGGAGATGACCGGCGTTCCAGCTTCCCGGGCTTTCAGGATGATCGCGATCTTTCCGGTCACCGTGTCGATGGCGTCGACCACGTAATCGTATTCTTCAAAATGAAAATCTTCGGCCGTCTCCGGCAGGAAAAAACAGCGCCGGGTCCGGACCCGGCAATTGGGGTTGATGGAGAGGATCCGCTCCCTTGCGGCGTCGGTCTTATACATGCCCAGCGTCTTCACGCTGGCAAGGATCTGACGGTTGAGGTTCGTAAGGCTCACGGTATCGTTGTCGATAAGCTCCAGGGAGCCTACGCCGCTTCTTGCCAGGGCTTCTGCGGCGCAGCCTCCGACGCCGCCGAGCCCGAAGACGGCGACGCGGCTTTGTTCAAGGCGCGCCATGCCCTCCGGCCCGAAAAGCATGGCGCTTCTCTGGAAACGTTCGTCCATCTTGTTTTCTCCGCAGGTCATCAGAGCAGGAAGACGTTTTTAGCCGCGCAGGCGCTTTTCATTTCCTCAGGCCAGACCGAAGCCTGGACTTCTCCGATATGGACGCGGCCCAGGAGCAGCATGCAGAGGCGGGACTGGCCGATTCCGCCGCCGATGGAATAAGGAAGCTCCCCGTTTAAAAGCTTATGGTGGTAGGGGAGGGCGGCCCGGTTCATGCAGTTGGAAGCGGAAAGCTGCTTGATCATGGATTCTTCGCTGACCCGGATGCCCATGGAGGAGATCTCGAGGGCGCAGGAAAGCGGTTCGAACCAGAAGAGGATGTCTCCGTTCAGGTTCCAATCGTCATAGTCCGGCGCTCTTCCGTCGTGGGGCTTTCCGTCGGCCAGGGGCCAGCCGATCTTTTCAATGAAAACCGCGCCCTTTTCCCGGCAGATGAGGTTTTCCCTTTCCTTTCTGCTCCTGTCCGGCCAGCGGGCCTCCAGCTCTTCGGTACTGATGAAGAAGATTTCATCCGGAAGGCGGTAGACGGCGCCGGGCCACTTATACCAGACTTCGTGCTCCATGTGCTTGATGATTTTAAAAATTTTCCGGACGACCTCGTGAAGGACCATGGGCGTGCGGTCCTCCCTCCGGACCACCATTTCCCAGTCCCACTGGTCGACGTAGCAGGAATGAAGGTTATCCAGATCCTCATCCCGGCGGATCGCGTTCATATTGGTGTAGAGGCCTTCTCCCGGCATAAAGCCATATTGGCCGAGGGCAAAACGTTTCCATTTCGCCAGCGACTGGACAACTTCAAAGGTCCGGCCGGGGAGTGCCTTCATGTCAAACTGGACAGGACGCTCAATGCCGTTCAGGTTGTCGTTGAGGCCGGAAGCCTGGTCGACAAAAAGGGGGGCGGAGATGCGTTCAAGGTTCATTTCCCGTCCGAACTCTTTCTGGAAGAGATCCCGGATGTACTTGATGGCATCCTGCGTTTCCCGCACGGTCATGTGGGGATCGTAATTTTCCGGAAGCTGCAGATTCATATTCTTTCCTCCATGGTCCTTTTCCCGGCCGCGGGGCCGGAGAATAATGTACTAATCATACAACGATCTTTTCTCAAATGCAATTACTGTTTTTGACATTTGTATGATGCAGATTCTTTATGCTTGTGTTATGATATCTCAATGAGCCGGCAGGAGGCCATCCGGATCGCGATTCTAAGGAGCGGGAGCGCAGAGCGGTTTGCGGGGCCATACCTGGGGCAGCGGTATTCATTTCGGCATGGAGGTTATCTATGGAAAAGAAAGTATCAACCTGGGAATCGCTGAAGATCCTCCTTCGGGAAGTCGGGGAGTTCCGATCCGTATCGATTCTCACACCTGTTATGATGATCGGGGAAGTCGTCGTGGAGACGATGATTCCCCTGCTTATGGCTTCCATCATCGACGACGGGATCAAGGCGGAAAACATGAACCGGATCCTTCTGACCGGCGGCCTTATGCTGCTTATGGCCCTTGCCGGGCTTCTTTTCGGAGCGCTGGGGGGCGTGTTCGGCGCCAGGGCTTCGACGGGCTTTGCCAGGAATTTAAGAAGGGCCATGTTCAATAATATAGAAAGCTTTTCATTTTCCAATATTGACCGCTTTTCGACCTCCGGCCTGGTCACCCGTCTCACGACGGACGTCACGAATGTACAGAACGCCTACCAGATGATCCTCCGGATGTTTGTGAGGGCGCCTTTTTCGATGATCGTCGCCATGACCATGGCCTTTATCATCAACGCGAGGATCGCTTCCATCTACTTCGTTGCGGTCCTGCTTTTAGCCTTCGTTCTGTTCTTTATCATGAAGCGGGCGACCGCTTATTTTCAGAAAGTCTTCAAGCAATATGACGCCCTGAACGAAAGCGTTCAGGAAAATGTAAGCGCTATCCGGGTCGTCAAGGCTTACGTCCGCGAGGAATATGAGAATGACAAATTCGCGAAGGCCGCCGGTAATGTCTACAATCTTTTCGTGAAGGCGGAGAACAATGTCATCATCAATATGCCGATCATGCAGGGAACGGTTTACGCGGTTATCCTGCTGATCTCCTGGGTCGGGGCGCATATGATCATCCAGAATGAGCTTACGACCGGCAATCTGACCAGCCTTCTTGCCTACTGCATGAACATTCTCATGTCTCTTATGATGATGGCCATGGTTTTCGTCATGGTTACGATGTCCTCGGCTTCAGCCGAACGAATCGCGGAGGTCCTCATAGAAGAGACGGATATCAAAAATCCTGAAAACGGACTTCTGGAAGTGGCGGATGGAAGCGTTGATTTCAATCATGTGAATTTTTCCTACCGGCCGGGAAGCGGGGAATGGGTTCTTCGGGATATTGATCTTCATATCAAATCCGGCGAGACGATCGGCATTATAGGCGGAACCGGATCCGCCAAGTCCTCCCTGGTCAACCTGCTCTCCCGTCTCTACGACGTCCAGGAGGGATCGGTCTTCGTTGGCGGCCGGGATGTCAGGGAATACGATCTGCCGACCCTCAGGAACGAGGTGGCGGTGGTACTCCAGAAAAACGTTCTTTTCGCCGGAACGATTCTTGACAACCTTCGCTGGGGAAAGAAGGACGCGACGGAAGAAGAGTGCAGGGAAGCGGCCAAAATGGCCTGCGCGGATGAATTTATCGAGCGCTTCCCGGACAAGTACCATACCTGGATCGAGCAGGGGGGCGCGAATGTATCCGGGGGCCAGCGCCAGAGGCTCTGCATTGCGAGGGCGCTGCTCAAAAAGCCGAAGATCCTGATCCTGGACGATTCCACTTCCGCGGTGGATACCGCGACAGACGCCAGGATCCGGGCGGCTATGGAAACCTATATTCCGGGGACGACGAAATTTATCATATCCCAGCGGATCTCGTCGGTGGAAAACGCGGACCGGGTTATCGTCATGGACGAGGGCCGGGTCGCCGGATTTGATACGCCGGAGAACCTTACGAGAACAAATCAGATCTACCGCGAGGTTTACGAGACGCAGAAAGCGGGCGGCGGAGATTTCGATATGCATAAGGCAGGAGGGAAGTGAGAAAATGGCGGAGAATAAGAAAGAAAAAGTCCTGGCTTCCGTCCGGGAAGAGGACAAAAAGGGCGGCAAGGTCGAGATGAGCGCGGATGACCTGCAGAAGTCCAACGCCAATCGGGGACAGATGCGGGGGGTCAGGGTGCGCGTGGAGAACGGCGGAGCGATTTTCAAACGTCTTTTCTCCTATGTGATGAAGAGCTACGGGCCTCAATATGCTTTGGTTATTGTCTGCATTTTCATATCGGTTCTCGCCAACGTGCGGGGAACCATGTTCACCCAGACCCTGATCGATGATTATATCACGCCGATGATCGGCCAGCCGTCTGTGGATTACGGCCCCCTGCTGTCCGCCATGAGCCGGGTAGCGGTATTCTACGCGATTGGCGTTCTGGCGTCCTTTATCCAGCAGAAGATCATGGTCTATATCGGCCAGGGAACCCTGCTCAAGGTTCGCAAGGAGATGTTTGAGCATATGGAAAGTCTCCCGATCCGCTATTTCGACAGCCACAGCCACGGCGACATCATGTCCATCTATACCAACGACGTGGACACCCTGCGGCAGATGATCTCCCAGAGCATACCCCAGTTTGTCAACAGCGCGGTTACCATCGTTTCCGTCCTTTTCGCCATGCTGATCCTCTCCGTCCCCCTGACGGTCGTCACGCTGCTTATGGTCGGCTTTACCATCTTCGTCTCCGGGAAGGTCGCGGGGCTTTCAGGACACTATTTCGTGAAACAGCAGCGGAACCTGGGAGCGCTGAACGGCTATATTGAGGAGATGATGAACGGACAGAAGGTGATCAAGGTCTTTAACCGGGAGGAGGAGACGCTGGAGCGCTTCAATGAGCTGAATGACGAGCTCTATCAGAGCGCGAACAGCGCCAACCGTTTTGCCAATATTTTAGGCCCGATCAACGCGCAGCTGGGCAACCTTTCCTATGTCATCTGCGCGGTGGCCGGAGGGGCTCTGGCCATCAGCGGCAGCGGAAGCCTCACCGTGGGTAAGCTGGCTTCCTTCCTTACCTATAATAAATCCTTCAGCATGCCGATTAACCAGATCTCCATGCAGCTCAATTCGGTGGTCATGGCCCTGGCCGGCGCGGGCCGGATCTTCAAGCTGCTGGATGAAGAACCTGAAAGGGATGAAGGCTATGTCATGCTGGTGAACGCGCATGTGGCGGAGGACGGGACGATCAGCGAATCTGAAGAAAGGACCGGAAGATGGGCCTGGAAACACTTTCATAAGGCGGAGGGGACGACGACCTATAAGCTCCAGGAAGGTGAGATCGTCATGGACGGCGTTGACTTCGGTTATGATCCGGAAAAAATGGTCCTCCATGATATAAGGCTTTACGCGAAGCCGGGTCAGAAGATCGCTTTCGTCGGCTCCACCGGGGCCGGAAAGACGACGATCACCAATCTGATCAACCGCTTTTATGACATTCAGGACGGCAAGATCCGTTACGACGCGATCAATATCAACAAGATCAAAAAGCCGGACCTCCGCCGTTCGCTGGGCATCGTCCTTCAGGACACCCATCTCTTCAGCGCGACGGTTATGGAGAACATCCGCTACGGAAAGCTTGACGCTTCCGACGAGGATGTGTATGCGGCAGCCCGGCTGGCCAATGCGGACGGCTTTATCCGGAGGCTTCCGGAAGGCTACCATACCATGCTGCGCGGAGACGGAGCGAATCTCTCCCAGGGGCAGAGACAGCTCCTTGCGATTGCCCGGGCAGCCATCGCCGATCCGCCGGTCCTGATCCTTGATGAGGCGACGTCTTCGATCGACTCCAGGACAGAGCGGATCGTTCAGGAGGGCATGGACGCCTTGATGAACGGACGAACCTCTTTTGTTATTGCCCACCGCCTGTCTACGGTCCGCAATTCAGATTGCATTATGGTCCTGGAACAGGGGAGGATCATTGAGCGGGGAACCCATGACGAGCTGATTGCTGCAAAAGGCAGGTACTATCAGCTTTACACCGGTCTGGCTGTCAGTTCGTGAGGAACGGATTCTGAACGGATCATGATGAGCTTCGATGTCTGGAGGGATGAGATGGGGAAATCGTATCCCGAAAATAATAACGAGGATAGAAATATAGCGGATCTTATTTTGCTGGCAGCCGTTCCGATCCTGATTGCGGTTCTGACGGCTTCGGCGGCGGCTTTCATTTTCTTTCATTCCGGATACGGAGAATTCTTTATCCGGATGGAGGAGGAGCCGGAAGCTGACGAGTCGGCAGGAGAGGCCGCCCGCGTTCTCCCGCTGGTCCGGGTGAAGCAGTATTCGGACGCCTGGTATGCGGAGGAGGGAGATACAGAGCCTTCTGTTATAAGCGCTTACGAGACGCTGGAGCTTACGGCGGAGACCGGCCGGAAGTTCCGGGAACTGGCTTCGTCGCTGCGGGACTATTCGTCTTCCCATGCTTCAGAGATGCGGGCGGCTTATATAAAGACTTTGGAATCAGAGATTCCGGAGAACGCCCTTTATTTCGAAACGCTTCATTACTCGATCAAGAGAGCGGATCGCAGCATCTTTTCTTTTTCCGCCGAATACGCGGAAAAAAACCAGCAGGGGGAGAGCCGGGGGACCGGCGGGGCGGTCTTTGATTCGGAGACCGGACGAAGACTGGTTCTGGGCGATATTGTAAGGGATCGGGCCGTCTTCTGCGACCGGATAGCTTGTTTTTTGTTCGACCGTTTCGGAAGCGGAGAATTTTTGTTCCAGACGACAGCCAGATTGTCGGAGGCGCTTTTTGAGAAGGTCTTTACGGATGGGGCGGACAATCTCTTTTCGCTGGATCCCTGGGGCATTACCGTCTATATTCCATCCGGCGTTATTGCCCCGAAGGATAGGGGTCTCTATCAGGCGTCCCTCCTTTTTGCGGAGGAACAGGGGCTTTTCAGTCAGAGGTATACGGAAGATGGCGGGGCCGCGGCGCTTGAGCTGAACGGCGCTCCGCTGGTCAATTATCTGGACGTCGATTATGACGGGGGCCTGGACAGGCTGGAAATCAGCGGAATCGGGGAAGCAGGGGCCTATAGCGGAATTGATATCGGACTCAATGCGGATTCCAACTTCCGTGAGTGCCCCTGCACTTCGTTTTCCTCCATGGCTGTCAGGACGGGGACGGAGACTTTTCTTTATCTGAGCGTCCTGTCTGAAGAAGGGAATAGGCTTCTGGTGTTCAACCTGACAGACGGAGAGGCTGTCTATACCGGGGAGGAAGAGGGAGCCGCTTTCACCCTGCCCAACCCGGGAAGCAGGGCTGAGGCGGAAATGCTCCGGGGAACGGATCCGGGAGAAATCTGGATGGTCAGCAGCATGAACGCTCTGGGAAACTATGAGGCGGGGCGAAACTGCCATCCGGGAAAAAACGGAATGCTGGTTCCCAACACGGTCGATTACATGGTGGTGGGAGACCGCTGGCTGTCGGCCAGGAAAAAGCTGCGGGCGGAAAAGCTGAATCCGGTTACGCTGGAGCCGACGGCTGAAAATGTAATCGTTCCGGAGGGCGCTTATATGAAGCTTATTCGGACAGATAATGTGAGTTACGTGGATTTCCGAATCGGGGAGTCGACTTGCGTCCGCCTCCGCTATGGGGCGGCTGAGCCGCAATCGGTGAACGGGGAGACCGCGTCGGAGCTGCTTTCAGGGATCATCCGTGAGCAGGAGGGAGAAACGTTATGAATGCGGAACTGCGTCCGGGGCGGAAGCAGCGGGGAAAGACGGTTTTCGAGGATGCCGCGGCGCGTCTTCGGAGACCGTCTTTTGACGTTTCAGAAGGTTTTCTGTGATAGCCCTTGTAAGGAAATGGATGTTTATGCTAATATTTACTGTAAGAAGGTATAGTTGCCGTCTGCTTAAGATGCTCCGCAAAGATACGCGCGGATTCGCATAAACGCGGTGCCGCCGCGGCGCGGCTTATCTTGCGGCTGCTTCATTCGGATGAAAGCGCCGTAAACGGATGGAAAAAGAAAAGAGGTGAGGAATGACCGTACTATCGTACTACTACTGCGTATTTGCGCTGGCCCTTGTGTTCAGCGGGATTTACGTCTATATGTGGCATAAGCATTTCAATTCCAGCTTTACCATGATTTTTACGCTGGTGCCTGTTTCCTGTCTGGGATATATCTTTTACGCCGGCTCGACGAATCTGGAAGGCGCTGTCGCCGCGATCCAGATCACCTATGTCGGGGGCTGCTTTCTTCAGCTTTTTATCGTGCTGAACATCATCAGCCTGTGCGGAATCGATCTGGCCAGCTGGGTGAGGACGGCGATGTTCGCGGTTTGCGCCATTTGTTTCGGTGCAGTTCTCACAATAGGACGAAGGGATTACTATTATAAGAGCGTTTCTTTTGAGATGCGGGACGGCAGCGGGGTACTGATCCGGGAATACGGGGTCATGCATACGGTCTTCTATGCGGTGCTCGTGCTTCTCTTCGCGGCGGGAATCGCGGTGATCATCTTTTCCTGGTTTAAGAAAAAGCAGATCCCGAGACGTATCCTGTGCCTTCTGGCCATTCCGGATACGATCTGCGTTTTAAGCTATTTTGTCATCAAGAAGCTCATACCGCAGGTTGATTTTGTCCCTGCCGGCTACTGTCTGGCCGAGGCGACCCTTCTCCTCATCGTCTACCGGGTCAATCTTTACGATGTGGCGGATACGGTGATTGATTCCATGGTTCGGGAACGGTCCATCGGCTACAGCTCTTTTGATTTTCAATACCGCTATCTCGGAAGCAACGAGGTGGCGAAGGCGCTCATCCCGGAATTTCTGGATATGACGGTGGATCAGAAGCTCGGCTTTTCCCGGGAGGAGATGCGGATCCGGGAGTATCTGGACAGCTTTGTAAGGGATCCTGAGCGCAATACGTTTGAGTTTTCGCCGTCGGATTCTGACGAGCGCGGAGACGCCGGGGAAAGGATCTACAAAGTTACGGTGAATTACCTCTATGAAGGCAGCCGCAGGCGGGGGTATATCATTACGTTCACGGACGATACGGCCAACCGGAATTATATCCGGCTGCTGGGCAGTTATAATGAGGATCTGCAGAAGGACGTGGAGGAAAAAACAAAGCATATTTTTGATATGCAGGATAATCTGATCATGAGCCTGGCGGTTATGGTGGAGAGCAGGGACAATTCCACCGGCGGGCATATCATGCGTACAAGCGAAGGCGTGCGCATTCTGGTCGATGAGATCCGGAAGGAGGGCCTGCTTCCTTTATCGGAAAAATTCTGCCGGGACGTCGTGAAGGCGGCCCCCATGCACGACTTGGGCAAGATCGCCGTCGACGACGCGGTTCTGCGCAAACCGGGACGCTATACGCCGGAAGAATATGAGAAAATGAAAAAGCATCCGGAGGAAGGTGCCCGGGTCATCCGCGAGGTCCTCAAAAATGCGGATGACGAAGCCTTCAAGGTGATAGCGGAAAATGTGGCGCATTACCACCATGAGCGCTGGGACGGTACGGGCTACCCGGAAAAGCTGGCCGGCGAACAGATTCCGCTGGAGGCCAGGATCATGGCGGTCGCGGACGTCTACGACGCGCTGGTAAGCAAGCGGGTTTACAAGGAACCCTTCAGCTTTGAGAAGGCCAACAGCATCATCCTGGAGGGGATGGGGACGCAGTTTGATCCGGGGCTTGAGGAGGCCTATCTAAGGTCAAGGCAGCGGCTTGAGGACTATTACCGCGAAAATTCCGGGATACCTTATGAAAAAAAGGAAGAAAGTCCGGCCCGGCAGAAGATATCCTGAGGATACGCGGCGGAGCTTCAGCTCCCGCAGGATAAGGCCGGGAACACAATTCATTAAGAAAAAAGAAAGTATTTTTGAAATAGGTCTTCTTTAATATAGCTGCTTTTCGGTTTATAATAGTGGAAGAGGGTAAAAGAGCGTCCGGGACGGAAGAAAGCAGTCAAGCCCCGGCCCCATAGCGCAGCTTCACTTTACGCATAATGCAGGAGGTACTTAAGATGAGGAGATGGAAAAGCGCGATCAGTATTATTACAGCGGCAGTGCTGGCAGCTTCCGCAGCCGCCTGGCCGGCGCCGGCCGCAGCGGAAACCGCGTCGGATGGAGGAGCTTCCGAGGGGAAAAACTGCTCTGAAAGCCTGTGGAGCAACCTGGCCCCTCCGGTTTTCTACGGCGCCACGAAGATCACGGTCCCGCTTGGAACGGAGTTCAGCCCCTCAGATCCCCGTTTTCGGACTTTTGCCATCGATTTTGAAGACGGCGATATCATGCCGGAGCTTGTTTCCGGGGAGGATGGAGTCGATACATCTGCCGAGGGCACCTATGAGCTTGCCTACGCCGCGCAAGACAGCCACGGCAACCGCTCGGAGCTGACGGTGCCGGTCACGGTGGCAAGCGGCACGGATAAGATCACGGTGGAGCGGACCATTTATTCGAACCCCGGCTACGGTTCCATGACGGCGGCCCGCTGCACGAGGGGCGACCAGCAGATCCTGGGCATCTATACGCCCGGGGGGACGAGCTTTGAGGCGAGGACCATCAGCACCTTTTCCGATATGGGCGCGCGTTCCCGCTATGACGGCTTTGCCCTTTACTGCTTCGGCAATGACAGCGCGAAGGAGAAGGACAACGTGGCCGCGGCGACGCTCAGGCGGACGGACACGGATTGGGTCACCTTTACCGCGGATGACCGGGCGGGGAACCCCTATAGTTCCGTTCCCCTTGTTGCCGCGCCCGACGGGGCTTCGCTTGGGGAGGTCTCAAAGATCGAGATCCGTTACGATAAGGATATGCCGGCGCTGACCTATTACCGGGACAATGACGACCGGAATCTTGCCTATCCCGTGTCGGAGTTCAAGCAGGACTGGATCGATGGCGGAGCTGACTTTGCCGTCGTGGAGAGCGACGAGATGCTCTGCCTGGTCCCGGCTGTCGACCGGGAGGCTTCCGCGAGGCATCTGGAAGAGTTCTTTGATTACTGGGAGAAAGCCATCGCCAAATTCGAGGAATATACCGGCTTATCCCTGAATCCGGCGGATCCCTCCGCCCAGAGCTTCCGCGCGAAGTATTTTGCCAAAGCGGATGTGAGCGGCGTCGGAGCCGCCTATTATTCCACGGAATACATTGCCGCCAACGGGCCTTCCATGTGGAGCATGGTGGAGATCGGCAGCTGGTGCGGGCTGCATGAGGTCGGGCACGGCTACCAGGGCTCTTTCGGCTCGGGCGCGCTGGGCTTCGCCGAGGTGGGCAACAATATCATCGGGCATTACATCCAGATGGATGACAGCGTCCATGCCTCGGATTCGGACTGGCTGGGCGATATTCCCGCGAACGAGGAGAGATGGAACGCCCAGAGGGAAAATGAATACCCCGGAGACGTCCGCACCCGCCTCTATTTCGCCGTCAACCTGCTGGACGCGTTAGCTCTCAGGGAATACAACCGGACGGGGGACGCGGACTGGCTTTTGAACGGAAGCAGCGATACCCCGAACGGCGGCAAGGTTCTGGGCCTGATGAACGCCTGGTACAACCGGGAGGTTTATGGGGGGCGCTCCATGACCAATATCGACGCCTACGCGGAGTCGGCGGCGGAGCTGTTCGGCGTGGACATCACGCCTTACTTTGAAGCCTGGCATATCGAGGTATCCGAATCCACCCGGGAGACCCTGACCGATCAGCTGCTGCCGATGTACTCGGTCTTAAAAGACCTGGCGCCCACGTCCTACAGGGACTGTATGGGCGATGGGGAACGCGCCTACGCGCCGGTGACGAACGAGGTTTTTAAGGGGCTTTCCGGAGGCACGCTGACGATAACGGTAGATATAGCGGACCTTGAGGCTGTTAAGGGGCAGAAGATCCGTATCGCGAACGGGGCGGATGAACCCGTGCGGGAAGTTGAACTGACGGGAAGCGCGATCCGCGTTTCCGGACTGCCTGTCGGCTCTTACCGGGTTGATTTTCCGGCTTCCGAGCGTTACCTTGGCGGCGCGGCCGGGGTCACGATCCGGGAAGGGGAAGACGCGGAGCTTGCATATGTCTATACGGACTGCCGGGAAGAGAAGATGAACACCCGGTTCTCTATCCGCGTCAATCCGATCAGCGGCAGCGGCGGGATCACGTTGGATTTCGCCGAGGATTTCCGCAGCGCCGTGCTCTCATCCACTGCCGGCAATGCCGGGATCCTTCGCGGGATCAGCATCTACAAGAATATTGACGGGACGAAAACGCTGGCGCGCAAGGTGGAGTCAGAAGGGCCGGACGGGGCGAAGATATTCCCGGAAACAGCTCCGGAGACCATCTCCCTCTCGGTGGACGATGAGATCTGGGTGACAACGGATTCCAGCTCCATCGATGTATACAGCAACGGCGTTCCGGTCGCGGCTTATTCACCGCAGGCGGAAGGCGGGAGCACCGCGGTCCGGAAGTATATCGTGTCCGGGAAGGGCCTGCGCTACCTCGCAAAGAATATGTCTGAGGCCTATGCGGACAGCCTGCCCTATTACTCGCTGGTCAATTACGTGAAACAGCTTCATAAAACCCTGGAATCCCTGGATGAATCCCTGCTGTCCGATCCTTACCGCAGCCGCTGCACCAAGATGAACTTCCTGAGGGGCTATTACGCGCTGAATACTTCGGACCAGGCCGCCTTCAGCGGAATGGTGGGAACTCTGCTTGGGAAAAAAATCGCGCTGGATCAGGAGAGCGCCGCGCTGCCTGAATTAAGGGAAGGTTATGAAGACGGGGGCTCGGTTATCGTTAACGTGATCAACGAGGGCCTGTCTTCGACCGGCGACCTGGTTGTAGTCTTTAACTCCGGCAGCCGTTATTTTACCATTGACGGCGGCAGCGGGAACTGGGATTTCGGCAGTCTTGGGGTCGGGGAGCAGAAGTCCTTTACCGTGAAGCCCAAAATCGGCCTTGCTCCCGGCCACTACATGGCGGAGGTGCAGGTGAGTCCGCCTTATCAGGCCCAGACGGACAGCCTGGGGGCCGCCGTGGAAGCGAAGACCGTGAATGTCAGCGTGGAAGTAAAATACCCGGTCAAGGTGACGCCCCCGGAGGAGCGCTTGTATGAGAACGGTAATTACCTTACCTACAACGGACAGGAGCAGGTTGTCTTCTCCGACACGGAGGCCTATACGGTAGACAATGGGGTTGCTTTTGACGCCGGCACTTTTACGGCGACCCTTACCCTGAACGAGGGTTACCAGTGGGCGGACGGCACGAGCGAGCCGCTCGAAAGGAAATATTTTGTCGCGAGCAGGCCCCGGCCTGCGTGTACGGGCATCAACATTTATTACGCTGGCTCACCCGATATGAAGCCCCGGCTTACCGGCACGACTTCCGAGATGGAGTGGGGAAAAGGCGGCAATGCTAATCTATCGTTCTGGTACCCATGCACAGATGGCGAAACCTTGCTGACAGCCTTGAATGCTAATTCATCCGGATATATAGCGGTTCGGCGACGCGCGGGTGAAAATGAGAATAATGAACCGGCCAGTGTTCCTACATATGTCTATCTCTATAACTACAGCCAGGCAGGGGTGACGAAAGCCAACCAGCCCCGTCCCATCGAGGGGATGGAGACGGCCTATGACGGAAGCCTCCAGCAGATGGTTTTCCCGGGCAGCGGCTTTGTGCTGGAAGGAGACCTGACCGCTGTGGAAGCCGGTGAATACGAAGTGCGGGCCACGCCGGAACCAGGCGTTACCTGGCGGCCCGAAACTACGAATCCAAATGATTATGATAATTCAGGCAAAACCATTACGATCAGATGGACGATCACTGCGGCTCCGGCCCCGGCCGCGCCGGAGGGCTTAAGCGGCAGCTATCCTTCCATGGCCGGCGCCTGGGACGGCAGCATCCGCGGCACGACAGCTAAGATGGAGTGGGCAGCCGACGTGAACGGGCAGCCGGGAGATTACAGCCCCTGCGTTGACGGGCAGACCACGGTCGGGCCGGCGGGGACCTATTATGTCCGTTATAAAGAGCTTCCCAGCGAGCGCGGCGGCATTAATTATCCGGCGGGCGAGGCGAAGACCGTAATCGTGCCGGACGCGAAGGGCCGGATTGTAGGCTTCCCGGATGTAAAGACGGATCTTGTTTATAACGGAAAGCTTCAGACCGGCGTATCGGAAGGAGAGGGCTGCAGCTTATCCGGACCGGCTTCGGCTGCCGACGCGGGTAGCTACCGGGTCACAGCCCATCTTGAGGACGGCTGCTTCTGGGAAGATGGGACGCAAGAAGACCTGGTGATTGACTGGACGATCGCCAAAAACGATTGGCCGGCCGCGCCTTCGGGTCTGGTCGGGATCGCTCCGGAGGCGGAGAGCGGCGCTGGAACGATTGAGGGCCTGACCGATCAGATGGAATTCTACCAATGGCTTCCATCTGTTTCATCTCCTGTTTTCACGAGCTGTGAGAGCGGAATGCAGCTGGCGCCCGGGAAACATTACTTTGTGCGGTTTAAAGAGACTGGCAATGCGAAGGCCAGCGGGGGGATTCGCGTCTTTGTGCCGAACTATGAGAATCGGTTCATTCAGAAGCCCTCAGCGGTGCGCGGGCTGGTCTATAACGGCGAGAAGCAGGAAGGCGTACGAGACGGCATCGGCTATTCGGTTACTGATGGTTCAGCTGTCGATGCCGGACGCTATGAAGCCCGACTCCAATTGGATGCAGGCTATACCTGGGAAGACGGATCAGAAGGCGACTTGCTTCTTGAGTGGTCCATCGCCCGCGCGGAAGCGAAGCCGGCTCCCAGCGGACTTGAAGGAGTGGAGCCTCTGACCTATGGCGCGGCGGACGGGCAGATCCTGGGAACCACTGCCGGGATGGAGTATGACGTCAGCGCGGAATTCGCGGATCCGACTGCCTGCGGCGAAGGGAGCACGGCGGTCCCCGCCGGCGATTATTATGTCCGCTATACGGCGGATCCGGCTAACGAGGCTGTCGGCGGCTATACTTTAGTCAGGGTGCCGCAAAAGGAGAGGATCAAGGTGGCCAAACCGCTGGCAATCAGCGGCCTGACGCAGCTTCACGCCTCAACCGGGCTGACCAAAACCTTTACGGGCGTGCCGGACCGGGAGGGCTATTCCCTCAGCGGGGAGATCAGCTCCGATGTGATAGGGGAGCATACGGTTATCGCCGTGCCGGATCTGGGCTATGTCTGGGAGGACGGCAGCAGCGGCAGCGTAAGCGTCACCTGGACGCTGGGCGCCGCGCCCGAACCGGAAGACACAACGGATCCCATGCGGGTACGCAGCGAGAGCACGGATATCACGATCTCGCCGACAGTTGCCGCCGCGGACGATGTTCCCGTTACAGGCTTCGCGGTGCTGGCTAAGGATTTGACAGAAAAACTGGACGATGACAAGCTGCTGAAGGCCTATGACATAGAGCTGACGGACCTTAATGAAAACAGGGCGTCCTCTTTTACCTCCGCGAAGGTCTTTATCCCTTATGAGGGGGATGAGAACCTGAAGGTTGTCAACCTGGGAGAAGATGAGGCCGTCGAGATCGAGTCCTCCTATAACAGCGAGCGGAAGGGTTACGAGTTCTCGGTCAGCCATTTCTCGCTCTACGCGCTGGCGGAGCAGACGGCGGACCTCCGGCCGCTGATCCTGAACCCGAAGATCACGAGGCAGCCGGGAGAAATCGTCTTGAGCCGTCAATCGACCCTTTTGGGGAGCATCTTAGCGGAAGGAGAAGGGCTTGCTTATCAGTGGCAGTATCTGCCGGCCGGAGCAAAGAGCTGGCAGGATTTCGAAGGGCAGACGGGATCTGAACTGAGGACGGCCGCTCCTGAAAACCAGGAGGGCTGCCTGATCCGCTGCGTGGTCAAGGACCGCTTCGGAAACGATGTCGTTTCTGACAGCGCCTCGCTCAGGGAACCTGAGGCCTGCAGCCTGGCGGTCTACTCGCGCACAAACGCGAATCCGGATTCTGTGGCGGATCTGACGGTTTCCCCGTCCGGAGAGCTTTACGAAGGCGATGAGGTGACGGTAAGCGCCCCGATCAAACCAGGCTACAAGTTCCTTTCCTGGAATGAGGTGGAGGCCGTGGAGGACGGGAAAGCGTCTGCCGTTAAAGAAGAGAAGCTTTCTGAGAACCGCTCCTATACTTTTACGCTTGAAGGAGACACACAGCTTGCGGCCCTCTATAAGGAAAATGGAAAAGCGACGGTGGAGATCAAGGTTGTGAACGGTGCGCAGTATAAAGTGGGGACGGACGCAGCTGTCCAGTCAGGCGGAACGGCATCCCTTCGGATCGGAGAGACCCTCGCGCTTACGGCCCTGGATGCCGATAAGGTGCTGCATTGGAAGAATGAGAGCGGCAAGATCATCGGGACAGGGGCGACCTTAAGCTTCACGGTTACCGGCAATACCACCGTCTCCCTGGTTTACCGGTCAGAAGCGGAAAACCAGGCCTACCTGCAGTTCCTGAGCGATTACGGACAAGTCCTGAGCTATTACAATGTCAGCACCTCTTCAGCTGTTACGTATCCGACGATTCCCACCAAGTTCGGCTATACTTTCGAAAAGTGGGTGTTTGAGGGAACGGACACGGAGGCGACGGAAACGTCCATCCGGGAAGCGATTCCGACCAGCAGAATGATCACGGTTGTGCCTCAGTACAGTAAGGATGAGCAGACCTATTCCGTGACCGCAAACTATAGGAGCGGTGAGACGGAGATCAGGGCTTCGGACAGCTTCTGCGGCATCTCTGTCGGGACGGGCTATACGCTGACGGCACCGGCAGTCGAGGGCTATACTTTTGAGTGCTGGAAGGATGCGGGAGGCAGCACGGTACTCGGATATGATCCGGATTACTTTATGCTGGTCAAGGAAGACAGTTCCCTGACAGCCTGCTATGTCCCCGAAGGAACGGAAGCAGAGGCGGCCAAGCCGGTTATCGCGCTGACCGGTATCACGAAAACGCCTGAGGGTTCTACGCATAAGGTGATCGGTGAGGCGACCAGAAGTGTTCCGGAGGGTTATACGCTGGTTGAACACGGGATGCTTTATGGGAAGACGGAATTGCCGGAAGAGAATTTTATTTACGGTACAGAGGGCGTGAGGCGTTTTGTGTCTTCGAATGAGCTTCCGAATGGGGTTCTCTATATGAACATAAAGGTTTCGTCGGATGATTTGAAGGTTTATTTCCGGGGATACATGGTTGTGCAGACTTCTGATGGCAATCAGGAAACATATTACACGGCCATCCAGGGGAACAGCTATAGTGGAATTGTATGAAAAGGAGTAAACATATGAACAGAGAATTATATGGGAGAAAAGCTGGAGAAAAAGAATCCTATGAGTTGATCGCGATGGAGATTCTTGAATTTGAAATGGAGGATGTGATTGCCACAAGCGGCGTAATAGAAGGCGGAGAGAGTGAGCTTTAACGCGCCGTGAAGGAGAAATGAAGGGCAGGCGGTTTATCTGCCTGCCTTTCGCTGTATCTGCGCGGAATCCTGCTCTTTCGCGCGGCGAATCGCTCCGCGAGGACGCGCCGGAATAGGGCCTTTCAGCTGCCGGCCGGAGCTGATCCGAATTCCGTGAGGCCTTGCGGGACGGGACTTGAAGGGAGGATGGTGAAAAAATGCGGAATCAATATGCCGCGGCCTGGGGAAAAATCGAGCCTGTCCCCTGCCGGACGGCTCCTTACTTCAGGCTTCAGGGACTTCTGGCGCTATGCGCCCTGCTTTTTGTCTTTTGCTTTCTTCTGCTCCCGGTGGAAGTCCGGGCTTCGGCGGTCTACACCAACGGTTATTTCCGTTATATCTCGGAAGACCAATCCGTGACGATTGTCTCCTATTTCGGCAGGGAGGAGGTGGTGCGGGTTCCGAACCGGATCGCAGGAAATCCGGTCAATGTGATCGCGAAAGGAGCTTTCTCGGACAATAAAAATGTAAAGACCGTATACCTTCCGGATACGATTATGAGCGTGGAGGAAGGGGCTTTCGGATCGGCCCAGTCTGTGGTTTTCCATGTCCCGGAACAGGAGAGCGCCGGGAGTTCTTCCGCTTCGGAGGCAGAACAGGAGGCCGCCGGGAGTTCTCCGGCTTCGGAAGAAAAGCAGGAGGGCGCCGGGAGTTCCTCCGCTTCAGGAGCGGAGCAGACGGCTGGAAGTTCCTCTGAAGCCGGGCCGAAAGAGAAGGAAAACGGCTCTTCGGAAAGCGCCGGAGAGAATGTCTCCGGTCATTCGGAGACGGCCGGAATTGCCGACGGGAGCAGGCGGGGAGCCTCCGGCGTTACGGATGCTTCCGGGAGGCTGCTTACGGTGGATGGCGAAAAGAATCTGGTCCTGGTGGATGAATACGGCAGGGAGACGGTTATCGACGACACGCAGGATTATACGATTACGGAGGATCCGGAGGGCAGCGCCGTAATCCAAAACGCCGATGGGGAGAAGGCTGAGATCTCTCCCGAAGGCCTGATCCGCTATACGGATGGGGAGAAGAAGCAGGTGACGGAAAATGTCGAAGAGCTGATTCCGGGGATTCCTGCCGCGGATTACGGTTATGAGCAGGCGGAAGCCGGCCTGACGGAAAGATCCGGCGCGGCGTCTTCCGTGGAAAACAGCCAGACGGTCGGGAGCTCTGAAGCTTCCGGCGGAACGCAGAAGGAGCCGGCAGAGAGCAGGGAGGGAGCCGCTGCGGATTCGGACGGCACTAAGAGCGAGCCGGCCGCAGCCGGAAAGAAAGACGATGCTTCCGAAAGCGGAATATTGGAGGCTGCATCCGGGGATGAGAGCGCGGAAGCTGCCGCTTCGGAAAAAATGCGTAACGATTCAAAAGAAGCCGGGATAAAGGATTCCGCCTCCTCGGAAGGAATGCCGGCGGTTTCCCCTGCCGAAGAAAAGCTGGAATCTTCAGAAGCCGGGCAGAGCGGGATGTATGCCGGGAAGGAGCAGGCTTCGAAAGCTTCCTCCATAAAGGCAGGGACGCTGTTTGTAATCGTCTTTCTCTCCCTCATGGCTTTTGCCGGAATTGTCCTGCTTTTTATAAAAAGGGGGAATGATGATCCTAAAACTGGCGAATAAAAAAATAGAGATAGGAAATATCTATTCCTACGCGGAAGAGTACTGCCGGGATTACCTGCTTGCGGACACGGAAGAGGCGGATTTTTCTTTCCGGATCACGGAGGCGGATATCGGGTTTGAGCAAAAGAAGTCCGAGCGGGAAGACCGGGCGGAGGGGAGAGCCGTCAGGCGCTTTTCGGAGGAATATCTGGAAACTTTGGCCATTTACCGCAGGATTGCGGAAAAGATGCCCTATTATGACACCTTCCTTTTTCACGGATCGGTTGTCGCGGCCGATGGCCTGGGCTATCTTTTTACCGCAAAAAGCGGCACAGGCAAGAGCACCCATACCCGTCTCTGGCGGGAACTCCTGGGAGACCGGGCCTTTATGGTCAATGACGATAAGCCGCTGATCCGGGTTGGGAGTGATGGGAAAACCTCCGTCTTCGGGACCCCATGGGACGGTAAACATCGTCTGAGCCGCAATATCGAGACGCCTTTAAAAGCAATCTGCGTTCTGGATCGGGCGGAGGACAATCGCATCTGCGCGGTTTCAAAAGGGGATATCCGGCCCATGCTGCTGCAGCAGGTTTACCGACCCTCGGACGGGGAGGCCCTTAGAAGGACGCTGGAACTTCTTGACAGAATGGACTTGGAGTTCTATCATTTGTTCTGCAATATGGATATCCGCGCCGCGGAACTTTCCTATGGCGTGATGAGCCGTCGAAAAGCGGAGCAGCCCTGAAATGCTTTTTACCGAAGGCTGCAAAAAGTGAAAGTTTGAAACCCGGATCGTTTCGGAAAACAGCGGAAGCGCACCTGTACAAGAAAGAGGAGAAGGATATGAAACTGAATAAAAACTTTATAACCCATCATAGCGGAAATGAATACCTCCTGGTTCCGACCGGCGGAGCGGATTTTTCCGGGCTGGTAAGAGGCAACCGGACCCTGGGCGCAGTCGTCGAGCTCTTGAAGGAAGACCTCACGAAAGAGGAGATTGTTGCGGCGATGCTTAGGCGCTTCGACGCGCCGGAGGACCTGATTGCCGCGGATGTGGAAAAAGCGCTGTCAGA
>JAILID010000031.1 GCA_024695465.1 Lachnospiraceae bacterium
TATCTCGGCAGAGAGCCAATGGAGAAATATGACCCGGACTTATTTCATAAAATGAAAGAACTCGAGCCGCTAAAATCGGAGAAGGATATCAAGATGGTAGAAGACAGCGGTCTCTTCCCCGACCTCACATTCCACGACAAACTCTTAAACACAGACGCACTCCCCCTGAAAGCCCGCGCCGCAGAACGGACCCGCTGGCACCAAGCCGCCCTGGAACAGCTCAAGGATGCGGAGCTCGTATTCGCCGACCCTGACAACGGTCTCATTAAAGTTGATAAAGAGGATGAGGGAAAGGCGGTGAAGAAGGGCAGTCAGAAATACATTTTCTCCACGGAGATAGAAGATTATTTCAAGCGGGGCCAAAATATAGTCTACTACCATCACCGCCCGCGCAAAAAAGAAGATGCGTGGCTGAAAGATAAGAGGATCATGGCGGGCCTGCCGGGAGCAAAGCTGCTGGCAGTCTCCGCACATCGCTGGGTGAACCGCGCGTATATATTTGTTGTTCATGAAGATCAGTATGAATTTTATAAGAAAGTGATTGATGGGTTCCTGCAATCTGACTGGGGAACTGTGAGAGTAGATAAAAAGCTTTTTTTTACGAGCGAGGATGTATAATAAGTGAGAGAATAACTTTCCTGTTTGTATGAGGAGGTACATTTCGTTTGATGAAAATGAATTGGCCTTGTTCACCAGCGGGGAATTTGATCGAAATACTTCCGTCGAAATTTTCGACAGAAGTAAGGGAAACGTTGAGGATTTGTCACATGAGCAATGATTTCATTTCCTTTGAAGGAAGCAGCAAGGAACTGGACGGATTCCTGGGGGAGTATTTTCCGGCCGACCAGATAAAACTGGTGCGGAAAACAATGCCCTCGCTGGTGACCGCCCTGAATAAAGACGAGACGATAAAGAAGGTGCAGAAGAAGGACGATGCGGGCGGCCTCGGACTCATCATTTTCGACGACTACTTTATCAATGTGCGCAAGACGACCCTGGCGCTGTTTGCGCTGGTGATGGATATCGCGTACACAAAAGGATTCGCGACGTTTATCTTTGCGGCGTTTGGAATAACGGCGGAAAAGATCAGGAAGCTGGATTATGATGAGAAGCAGATCCTTCTGCTGATCAACGCTGAAAAGATCCTGATCGACACCGAAAAAGATGAGTATGAAATCAATGATGAACGGGATTACGGCTATTCATCAGAGGAGATCAAGTCGATAATCGATAAACTGGAAGAAGACGATGTTGTGATAAGAAAGGGAAGAGAGCTGAGGGTTGCATTTTAAAGATAGAGAGCGTCTGCTTAAAGAAATCGAAAAACAGGTCCGGGACAGTGTGGAAAATGGAGAACTTATCATTCTCGACGACAGCGCGGTCAATGCTTATGCGTATCGCAAGGATGGGCACAATGTGGTCGCGCTGACTCGCGGGAGCATTTACAGTTGTCTCTACACCGCGAATCTTTTCATGCTGAGCAGGGATTTTTTTCCGGATATCGGAAATGAAACCCTTTTCGAGAGTGAAGTGAAAGCAGTGAATTATCCTCCGGAGATATCGAAGGACGGAGACATTTTGCTGCCGACCTCCGGCGATGAGGAGAGGCGGGACGTAGGGTACATTTTGGCTGAGCTGGCGATCAGATATATGGTCTATCACGAGATCGGGCATCACGTCCTTGGACATTTGGAACAGTACGACGAGGTGCTGGGGCTGGATTGCGGTGAAGCCGGGGGACCCATTCAAAAAGTGCCCGATCCTGATCAGTTTAAGATGATAGAGTCTGAAGCGGATATCTATGCTGCGAAAAAACTGATGGATGAACTTGAAGGGGTGGCGGATACGTGGAACCCCAATTTTGAAGTGCCGCTTGAAATGCTTGAGCTTACCATGCTGATGGTTGCGGCACTTGTCATTGTGAAAGAAAACCTGAATGAAGAGCTGTTGTCGCTGCAGGAAATAGATGACAGAAAGTATACGCCCGCGATCATAAGGCTGGTTGTAAATCTTGCAGTGATCAGTCTTGAAAAGAATACTTCTTTGCGGGAACAATTCAGGCAGATGCTGGCCTATGAAGCGGAATACGGTTCCGGCGAGCAGACAACGGAGACTGTCAATGATGAAGAAAGTGATCTGCTGTTAATCGAGACTTTGAGCAACGTGGCCGTGATGTCGGAGCAGGTTTATGCGGACCTTTTTGTGGGCAGTCACGATCCGGCGGTGTTTCAGTCTGATTTTCTGGGCGCAGAATGGTGGGAGCACCTGGAGTAGAGCCTTAAAGAGCCAGAATTCGCGGGCTGCTTTCGCCCCGCTCCCACACCATAAACCTGATGTGAAATGAAAACCCCTCGTAATCGAGCTCCCGCACCGTGAAAGGGTGCTCCTCGAGCGCCAGGGCGGTCGTCCCGCCTCTGGTGAAGAGGGGGTAAGTGCCGGTGAAGCCCTCTTTGTGGAGGGCGGAGGCGGCGCGGAGCCTTTCATTTTCCATATGGGTTTCGGTCGCAGCGTCGTAGGCCCTCTCCGGATAGCGGGAGGAGGCCTCGCAGACCTTTTTGTAGATATAATCGAAGAGCTGTCTTCTTTCGGGCGCGAGAAGCGCCTCCGTGAGCATTTTCTCGGAGGTCTCGCGGCGGAAGAAAGGCAGCTTTTTCAGCGCCTCGGCGCGGTCGATCTTTTGTGCGTAGTCCGTGTCGCCGGCGGCGAGAGCGAGGGCGCGCATGGCGGTGCGGCCGTCGTCATTTTCCGGGTAGCGGTCGTCAAGCGGCTCGTCGATCGGCGAGTAGAAGCGGAAGGGCCCGAAATGTACGAGCGGCAGGAGCAAAAGCTCCTCCTCGTTCACGGAGTCGGGGCCGAGGAAGGCGTATTTGTCGTGGATCGTGCCGATCATGTAGACGAGCATGCGCCAGTGCTCCTCGCCCTTGCGCCAGAAATGGCCGATCCGGTGGTACTGATAGAAGTTCCGGACGGCCTCGCAGCGGTCGAACCAGAGGGTGAGCTTCTCGCCGGCAGGCATGTCGAAAATGAGACCCGGCCGCTCCGGTGCGGTCACCAGCCTGACGAGCGTTTCGCCGGGAAACTCTTCCGGGAGGGGCCCCATCAGCTGGTAATTCCGGAGGATCAGGTAGTACTCGACCGCGTCGTTCATCATGTAGGGGATGTAGAGGTCGGCGGGGTCAGTCTCCGAGGGGATGAGCTCAAGGACCTCCAGTTCCAGCAGGTCGTCGACGAGGAGAAGAAGTTCTTTGTGGGGGAGAGTCAGTGTATTCATTTTTCTATTGTAACATTTTTGAGGGGAGATAAAAGATAAAAAACGAAAAACATATCGGCAAATTGGGCG
>JAILID010000050.1 GCA_024695465.1 Lachnospiraceae bacterium
AAGCTACTCAGATCAAGATTTGTCAGGCTTCTGCAGCCATAGAACATGTTGCTCATATCCGTCACGTTGGACGTATCAAAGCTGCTCAAATCCAGATTTGTCAGGCTATTGCAGCCTCTGAACATGGATTGCATATCCGTCACGTTCGACGTGTCAAAGCTACTCAAATCCAGACTGTTCAGGTTCGACAAGCCACCGAACAAGTAATACATATTCTTGTTATTGTACTCATCATAATAATATCCACTCGAATCAGCCGGTAAATACACAGTTCCAGATGAAACTTTTATGGTTTTTATCTCACTTATGCTTACCCCAAGCCTATTGACCCAGTCACGCCACAGTTCCCCATTCTGGGAAGTAAACTCAACAGCGCCTGTATCCGCATCGAATGTCGCCGTCACGCCATCACCGACAACAATCTTATTGTCTTCAGTAGTTTCTTCCGAAGTTGTTCCGACACTGGCCACTGTGGCCACAGACTCTTCTGTTACATTTTCAACACTTTCTGAAAGTTTAGATTCAAAGGATTCCCCAACTGAAGAATCCTCTCCAGCATAAACAGGTTCTGTTTCAGACTCCTCGATCACCGTATCTTCAGGAATATACTCTTCCTCTAAGGTCTCCCCCTCAGGGATTGCATACTCTTCAACTGCCTTGTTTTCAGTTCCTCCCAAAACGCTTTCCTCTACTGTCTCACCCGGTTCACTGTCATCCGTGAAAGCATCCGAAAGACCCACCTCTTCTCCCGGCATATCATCCGCAAGCACCACCATCCCCGGCATTGTCATAAGCATCGATGCTGTACAAACTACTGCCATCCATTTCTTCCACTTTTTCATCATTTCATAAGCCCTCTTCTGTTTAGTACAAATGACCATACTATAAGTCACATGTGGTAAAAATATTTCCTAATATTATACATCGCGAAGAATATCAATAGAAACAGTTTTTTATAATAATTTGTGAATATGTGTACAACCAATTCCAAGAATATTTTTACATTTAATGGCTAGATTTGATTTACCTGTCTATATTTCAAGTTCCGGGCAACTCCCATCCCCCTGAACGCTCTACATCTCATTTCAGTCTGAAGCCCGACTAGGCGATTTTTGCTGACGACAACCACATAAGGCACAAAAGCCGCTCAACACTCCATGATATTCTTTCTCTTTTCCCGGGTCATCACCCAAGATAAAATGCGCTAAAAACGGCCGCTATGCAGCGGCCCTGCTATTAATACTCAGTTCCGTCATAAATTCTTCTCTCCAGGCTCTCTACCGTGCTCTCTTGTCTCCTTCGTAGCTGTCTCCAGTCTTTTCTCCGCCAGCTTCTTCAAAACACTGACCTGATTCTTCTGCGGGCGGACCGGCATCTGCGGGACCGCAACGCCGTCCCACTCGGCCTGCTCCCTGCGGATCTTCTCCAGCTCATTCCTGGCCGACCAGTAGGCGCTCTCCGCAGCCTTCACGCTCCCGAACCCGTTCTGCTTCGGGATCCGCTCCAGCTGGCTCCGACACTGGCTGATCTGTTTCTGCAAATCTTCGAGGTTCGCCTGCAGCTCCTTACGCTCCCTGTAATGGAAAACGGTCCTCGGCAGCGTATCGATTGCCTTCTGAAGCGTCTCCTGCCGGTCCTGCATCGCGTACAGCCTGCGGTTGCACTGCCTCAGTTTCTCGTGGACCGGCAGGATCTTTCTGAAGCGGATCTCCGCTTCCGTGGAATCCGGCCGCTGGCCTTTCTCATTTTTCTCCGCATTCGGAAATGCAGGAACGCTCCCGCCGGCAGGTTCCTCCGGTGTCTTCTCGTCGGTCCTCATCAGGATCTCAAGGAATTCTTTCAGGACCGCGATGGCCCTCCGGATCACTGCCGCAAAAAGTCCGGGCTGCTCTCCGTGTTCTTTCACGGACTCCGCGACCCTTTTTATCACCTCCTCCCGTTTAAAGACCTTCACTTCCTCCTGGCTGCCGCCGGCGATCAGCACCTGGTCCACAGTCCGGTTCCATTCCTGCCTGAGTGCGTTGTCCGCCCTGATCTCCTTTTCCAGCGGATTGTTTTTCCCGATCTTCTTTGTCGGGAGATACGGCCCGGACGGATCGAAGACTTCCTGCCGGTCAGCCTCGTCAGCCGCAAGCTCGTTGATCAGGCCGGTGTACATCAGCTTTACCTCCGAGAGGAACTTGCTGCTCTTGAATTCATCTTTTCTGGCCGAGAAATAACGCATCTCATAAG
The DNA here is from genome assembly GCA_024695465.1 of Lachnospiraceae bacterium. Classification (GTDB taxonomy): domain Bacteria; phylum Bacillota; class Clostridia; order Lachnospirales; family Lachnospiraceae; genus Chordicoccus. Next base: position 2,233 of record JAILID010000050.1, read on the forward strand.
GCTCACCTTTCG
>JAILID010000058.1 GCA_024695465.1 Lachnospiraceae bacterium
GAGTTTTTGCGCATTATTTGAAGATGTTTTGGCGTGTGAATGAGTGTTGTTTGACTTTATCGCTTTAAAGCGACGCTGAGGGGACGGTTCTTTCGACGTCGAAGGGACGGTTCTGACGACGTCGAAGGGACGGATTTGAAATGATGGCAGAGAAAACGGTTCTGAATCAACGGCAGAAGGGAGGAGTATGAATAGAGGGCAGAAGGGAGGGTTTTGAATCGACAGCAGAAGGGACGGCTTACGTTGACGGTGACGGGACTTGATCTTCTAATCAAGTCAGGCTTATCAGCCGTCCCCCTCAAGCAGAACCGTCCCCCTAGCCATCGATTCAGAACCATCCCCACTGCGGCGATTTAAATTGACGAAGCGGTGGGAATGGGAGTAAAATTGAGGTGTAACGTCCATCTGATATTGTATAGAACGGAGGAAAGTTATGAAGATCGCAATGGCAAATGATCATGCCGGGACAAGGATGAAAAATGAGATCAAGGCGCTCCTTGAAGGGATGGGGCACGAGGTCGTGGACTTCGGAACCTACGACGAGAACGCGGCGGACCTGCCCGACTACGTCTACCCGGCGGCGCTGGCGGTCGCGAAGGGTGAGTGCGACAGGGGCATATTTGTCGACGGCGTCGGCTACGGCAGCGCGATGATCGCGAACAAGATCAGCGGGATCTACGCGGCGGTCTGCCAGGACCCGCTGTGCGCGGCGCTCTCCAGGCAGCACAATGACACGAACGTGCTCTGCCTCGGCGCGAAGATTATCGGGACGCTGATCTCCACGGAGATCGTGAAGACCTGGATGACGACGGACGCATTTACGGCGGAGAAGTACGTGAAGAGAGTGCAGAAGGTAAAGGACATCAACGACAGGCACTGCGTGCCGGTGAAGTGAGATGGCTGATGAGATGCTGAATGATGGTTTTTGATGAGGCATTTGTCTTTACAGAAACTAAAAAATAAGGTGGGAGGAACGCTCTCACCTTATTTTTGTGCCCGCGGATTCCCCGATGAGGACCTTCCTCTGGTAGAGAATGTTGAACCTGCCGATCTGGGCGTCCATGTGGTAGTGGCCGCAGTACCATTTTTTGAAGGAGACCTCGCGGAAAATGCAGTGCTCGAGATAATTTGTCAGCCGGTCGTGCTCATAATGGTCCGCAATCCTGTCCTGGATGCTGTCCGGCAGGCAGTGCGTGACGATGTAGTCGACCTTGCTGCCGCGGGCGGCAAGATTCCGCAGACCCTCCTCATACTCCTCATCACCCGGAAGCTCGCCGCTCCACCAGGAGACGTGTTCGCGCCGGTACTCTTTGTCATGGGAGGAGGCACCGCCGAACGTGAAGATCGAGCAGCCGTCAATGTCGAATATCTGTCCGCGCATGAGGTGAATGACGTTGGGTCTTATCTTATGTACCTTGCCGCCGTGCCACGTATAGACGCGCATGGCGGAAAGGCGCTCGTGATTTTCGTGATTCCCGTCGACAAAGAGGGTGGTCCAGGGTTTTGATTCCAGCCACTTGAGCCACCACTTCTCAAATTTGGATTCATAGGGGTCGGAGAGGGCGGAGGTTTTCATTTTTCCGGATTTGAGGGCTGCATTGCGGAGCTCCGCATCAAAAATAAACCCGAAATCACCGCAGATGATGACGTAATCATCTCTCGTCAGGGAACTTCCGGCGGGGAATTCTTCGGAATTCAGTTTTTTGATGTCGATGTCGGCGTGGGTGTCTCCGGTAAGGTAGATCATGAGGGCTCCTTTTATGATATTTGTCGGGGGTGCTATTTCTATTATAGCGCTTCGCCCGGCAAAAGGAAGAAAATATCGCGGAACACGCAAGGAAATATTTCGGAAGCATGCCGGAAGTTGTCGGAAATATGCCGGAAATGTTGAAATTGTTTCCGGATTGTGTTACTATATTTCCGGAAGGAGGTGCGGACATGGGACACACAAAATATATCAGCGCCGCGCAGGCAGCGGATTACCTGAACCTGACAGACAGGCGCGTGACGGGGCTCTGCAGGTCCGGCGAAATTAAGGACGCGGTGCGGGAAGGCAAAAAATGGATGGTGCCCGAAGAGGAAGTCAGATCCTACGCCGAGAGCAGGAATATCCGGGAGAGCAGAGACTCTGCCGGTCTTCGGCCCTGCGCGATCGGCAACACCTCCTACGTCGACGTGATCAGGGACTGCTATTATGTGGACAAGACCCTTTTGATTAAGGAACTGATCGACGACCGCAGCATGGTGACGCTGTTTACAAGGCCGCGCCGGTTCGGGAAGACGCTGGCGATGAGCATGCTGAAGACATTTTTTGAGAAGACGGAGGAGGATATGTCTGTTCATTTTCAGGATAAGAAGATCTGGAAATGCGGACGAAAATACCGGGATCTGCAGGGAAAATTCCCGGTGATCTTCCTGTCCTTCAAGGATGTGAAGTACAGTACCTGGGAGGATTCCATGGAAGCCATCCGGCTGGTCCTGCGCGACGAGTACCGGCGGCACCGTGAGCTGGAGAACTCAGCGCAGCTCGACACGGCGGACCGTGATTTTTACCAGCGCATGATGCGGGGAAGCTTGAGCACGGTGGAGTACAGCCGCTCGCTCCTGTACCTGACCCGCATGCTGAAGACGCATTATAAGACCCAGGTGATCATCCTGATCGACGAGTACGACACGCCGATCCAGCAGGGCTTCATCAAGGGATTTTATGAGGAAGTGATCTCGTTCATGCGAAATTTCCTCTCCGGCGGCCTCAAGGACAACGAGGATCTGGAATTCGGCGTCCTGACCGGGATCCTCCGGGTCTCCAAGGAGAACCTCTTCAGCGGGCTCAACAATCTGGCGGTCAATACAGTCCTTAACGAGAAGTACAGCGACTGCTTCGGATTTACGGAAAATGAAGTGCGTGCGATGGCCGATTACTACGGCAAATCCGAAAAAATGGACGAGATCCGGCAGTGGTACGACGGCTACCGGTTCGGCAGCCGGGAAATCTACAATCCCTGGTCGGTCTCGAACTATTTTTACAACAACTGTACCCCCAAGAATTACTGGGTCAACACGAGCGACAACGAGATCTTGAGAAACCTCATGCAGGGACTCACCCCGGAGATGGCGGAGGAACTCCTCTCCATCATGCAGGGGAAGCGCGTCTCGACGTCCATCAACACAGAAGTGATCTATCCGGGGATCGCGGACGGTCCGGATGCGGTCTTCAGCTTCCTGCTCCTGGCGGGTTACCTGACGCCGGAGAATCCTCCCGAGGAGACGGACATCGGCACCTACGCGGACCTGCGGCTCCCGAACCTGGAAGTCCGGAGGGTCTACAACACGGAGATCCTCGCCTGGATCAAGGGGATGACGAACCCGAACGCGGTAACGCAGGTGGAGAAGGCGATCTACTTAAACGACGCGAAACGCCTTGAGGAGGCCCTCCGAAACTACATGCTGACCTGCGTCAGCAGCTTCGACGGGGCCGCGGAGGGATTTTATCACGGGATGGTGCTGGGGCTGGTCGCCTCGCTTTCCTCAAGATATTATATCCGCTCGAACCGGGAGTCCGGGGAAGGCCGCTTCGACCTGCAGCTCGAGCCGAAGCAGAAGAACCTGCCGGGCGTTATCATGGAGTTCAAGGCGGCGGACGCAAAGGATAAGGATCGTCTGCCGGAGCTCGCGGAAAAAGCACTGAAACAGATCGAAGACAGGTCCTACAAGACGGAGATGCAGGAGAGGGGCATAGGCAGGATCGTGTGCTACGGGGCTGCATTTTCCGGAAAGAGGGTTGAGGTGAGAGTGGGGTGAGGAGCCTTATTCGGTTATTAATAATGATAATCCTCCCGGAACTGCGGGAGGGTTTCATTTTTCTTTACTTTTTATCGAGGGGAGGGTATGATGAAAGTACCTGTTAAACACATGAAACGGTTCGACGGAACTGCTGTCTGTGAGGGAAACTGCGGCGTCCTCGCTGCGGGAAATGAAGACCCTGGGAAAGATGATAAAGTTAAAAAATGATATTAATGGATCGGAGGATCAAATATAATGAAAATCGCAGTCATATTCCCCGGGATCGGCTACCACACCGACAAGCCGCTTCTTTATTACGGGAAGAAGCTCGCGAGAGCGCATGGGTACGAGATCCGGGAGGTGCCCTACAAAAATTTCAAACCGGACATCAAGGGCGACCGGCAGAAGATGCAGGAGGCCTTTGAGCATGCGCTCGGACAGGCGGAGGATATGCTGAAAAATGTCCGCTGGGCTGAGGCGGAGGAGTTGCTGTTCATTTCCAAGAGCATCGGAACAGTCGTCGCGGCGGCCTACGCAAAAAGGCATGCGCTGAAGGCCCGGCAGATCTATTTCACGCCGCTCGCGGAGACGTTTTTGTTCGCGGCGGAGGGGGAAGGCATTGCGTTTCACGGGACGGCCGACCCGTGGGCGTTCGATGCGGACATTGAGAAGGGCTGCGCCGACAAACGGATACCGCTTATAACAGTACCCGGCGCGAACCATTCGCTCGAGACCGGAGATCTCATGAGGGATTTAAGCAATCTTTCGAGCGTGATGGGAACGGCTGCGGACTGGCTGATTGGAGGATGATATGGATTTCAAAGCATCAAACGAGAAGATCTGGCTTGAAAATGAAACCGGCGAGGTGATCGCCTTCGTCGATTTCCCGGAATATGAGCCGGGAAAAGTCGAGGTTACGCACACGGTCGTCGATCCCTGCCTGCGAGGCCGGGGGGTCGCCGGCAAACTGATGGAGGTGCTGGCCGAAAAACTTGCCGCGGACGGCAGGAAGGCTGAGCTTACCTGCTCCTACGCGGTGAGATGGTTCGCAAAACATCCGGAACTTGACGGCCTGCTGATTGATCCGGAAGCGGAGAAGAAAAAGACAGAGGAATATGCGGGAGATGCCTGCGGCATTCCGCGTCACAGAAAATGAGAGCAGTCTGATTGGGATGACCGATGGACTGCTTATAAGGGAGAACGGGCAATGTCAGGCAGCGCGGAGTTGGAAAAACAGGGGATTACGGAATGGATGTATTGATAAAGCTGGCTCTTCTTGCATGGGGAACCATACCGTATTTTTTGGCCGGAACGATGCTGGCGGTTCCCGTAATGAGGAAGATCGGGGAGAAGGAGAATCCGGTTCTCTTCTATAGCAGCTCCTTCTTCTTTGGCTATGGACTCCTGATCGGCGCCGCAAAGCTCATCACGACGCTGGACATTCCGGTCAGACATTTTGCGGCCCCTTTGATGGGGGTCATGCTGCTTTCCTCCGCCATCTGTTTTGTATATGAATTTCGCAGGGACCGCAAAGGGTTATTCAGGATGATGAGGCCTCCTTTATGGTTTGCGGGGGCGGCGGTGCTGGTTTTCATTTTCGTTAATTTCGGATACCTGTCCGTTCCGCTCCTCCATTACCAGATGGATGACCATATGGACCTCTTCTACTATCTCAACAACGCTGAGGCCCTAAGGACCCTTCCGTATTCGACCTGGGAGAAGCTTTACAGCAGCGGAAACCAGCTCTGGCTGGGCTGGGCGGCCAAGGAATACAACGGTTTTCACCGGATCTCCATGGGAGAGTATATCGCGCTGACAGCCCAGATGGCCGGAACGGAAGCGGCGGCGGCGACGGGCGCGGCCGGGAATTTCTGCATGCTGTCGATCTTTCTGGGGGCGGCTTCGCTGGTGAATGAGCTTTTGGATAATAAAAAGCTGGCGGCAGCGGCGGCCCTCTGGGCGGCCCTGAATCCGGCTTCCATCTGCGCCATGCTGGAGTGCTACCTCCCCATGTCCTTTTTTATCGGGGCGCTCCTCTTCTTTTGCGTCATGTCCGTCAAGACGATTCTGGAGCCCGGAGTCATCGTATCGGCTGCCATGGGGATCTTCCTGGGCGCGGTTCTGACGACTCTGCTGGACGGCGTCTATCTCCTTATGGGGCTTTCGCTGCTGGTCTTTTTCAGCCTGCTTGTCACGAATGAGGTTTTCTTTTATACGCTGCCGGGTCTTCTGGGCAGCTGGGCGGCCGCCATTGTCCTGAATATTCCCTTTCTGGGGAGGATCCTGGAGGAGCTTACGTTCGCCATGGGAAGGAAGGCGCTGGATCCCATCTACTATTTCGCCTATTCCGTAAAGATCCTGACCTATTCTTTCTTCGGCACACTTATGACGGGCTGGAGCGACGCGGGGATATTCGCGGTCAAGATGCTTTCCCTGCTGCTTTTCATAGCCGGCTTTCTGGGACTTGCTTTTGCCTTCTACAGGAAAAGGCGGATCTGCATTCTGAATCTGCTGGCTGTTTTCTTCTGTTCCTTTGTCTTTATCAGCCAGTCTGAGTCCTACAAATACGCTTTCTACAAGCTGTTCCAATTCAGCTTTCCGGGGATCCTGATCGGGATCTGGCTTCTGTGGGAGATGCTGCTGCCGGTGGCCAGGGAAGAAAACAGGCGGACGCCGAACCTCTTTTTTAAGAGCCTGCCGGCAGTCAGCGCGGTTTTCATTTTCCTGACGAGCCTTTTCTCCGTCTACAACGCTTTTCTCCACATCTATCGCTGCTCGATCGAGTACACGAATGAAGGGGATTCCATGACCGTTCTCTACCCGACGGAGGATGGAAGGCCGGATTGGGAACTCTACGAGGAGATAAGGGAGGAATCCGGCCGGGATATTCTCTATGTGCAGAAGCAGTACAGCGGCCAGTCCAAGTGGTTCATGCACTGGGCCCGGCGCAACAGGCTGTATTTCATCGATACGAATTCCTATCTCCACAATCGGAGCATGTTTTCCTCCTGGAAGGAGGTAAACCCGAAGACGGAAGTGCCTCTTGACGCGGAGATCCGGGTGGAATATGGCGACGAGGAGGCGGTTCTGAACAGCACGGATCGGGAGAATACGGTTCTCATGCTTCTTTATCACCGTGATGGGGATACGATTGCCGGGATGGATAACTATATTGCTTTCTCGGATGAAAAGCAGATCAGCGGGATCAGCGCGCTGAAGCTGGCTGCCTTCGCCAGGGAGGAGAAGTCGGCTATACTCACCTTGAATCTTTCGACGACGAAGGCAAAAGGGACGGATCTTTCGATCGGGGCGGTTACCTACCACCTGGAGGCCGCGGAGGATATCCGGATCGCGCTGACGATACCGGAGGGTTTCTCAAATATTGAGATCGGGATCCCGGAGGATACGGAGCTGCTGGTCAATTCCTACGATTTTGAGTTGGAGGAGTGATCGCCGCGAATAGATTTATTAAGGAGTTCCTGAAAGGAGGAGACATGAGTTTTCAAAAGATCTTAAAGAGAGTGTGGGCTTGCGGTCTCGCCGCGGTTTTAGCGGCAGCGCTGCCTGAAACGTGCGCGTTTGCGGAAAGCGCTCCCGAAGAGGGGGCCGCAGACGTTATCTCCGTAACCGATGTGAATCCCATATATGAGGACGTCCTGTCGGAGGAGGATCTTATTTACAGTTCCTCTCCGGATGAAATTCCGCTGGTGGCGGCGCCTTCTTCCTCAGATGCCGTCTGTACGACGATTGAGGAGGCTGCAGCCATCGTCCGGGAAGGAATGAAAGCCCGTCAGACGGATATTGCTTTTGCCTATGAGACCTATACGGAGCCGGACGAGCAGCTTCTGGCGGACATCGCGTCGGAGGCAAAAAAACATACAGGCGAGCCGACGGAAGGTGATTATCTGGCGTTTCAGTGCGGGGGGTACACAGCGAGAGCCTCGAAACAAAAATACGCAAACCAGAAGTACCGTCTGAATGTCGTCTATCGATATACCTATTACACGACGAAGGAGCAGGAGGAGGCTGTCTCCGCCGCCGCGGCTCAAATCACAGGTTCCCTGTCCGGCCTGAGCGACTACATGAAGATCAAGACGATCTATAACTATATCGTCAGCAATGTGGATTATGATTACGCAAATAAGGACAACGACGCGTATCTGCTGAAACATACGGCCTACGCCGCTTTGATAAATCGCGCGGCGGTATGCCAGGGCTATGCGGCGCTCTTTTATCGCCTGCTGCTGGAGGCGGGAATCGACAGCCGCATTGTCACCGGAACGGGCAGCGGAGAAGCCCATGGCTGGAACATCGTCAAGCTGGATGGGCTTTATTATAATTGTGACTGCACCTGGGACGCGGGTTTCAGCGAGGGTTCCTGGAATTATTTTCTGAGAGGGAAAAATGATTTTTCCGATCATACTTTTGACAGCGCATTCCTGACGGAAAGCTTTCTCGGCGCGTATCCGATGGCGGGGATCCGTTATGTGGAGACGACCGCTTCTTCGACCCCGACCCCGGTAACCTACGCCGTTGAGGAAGGGGAATACTATCTGGTAAGCGCCCTCTCGTCAAACGCCGTCCTCGATATCGCGGGGGGATCCGGCGCCAACGGGGCAAACGCGCAGCTCTATAAGCTCAACAAGACAGAGGCCCAGCGCTTCCGCGTCTCCCACAATGATGACGGAACCGTGACGCTTGCCTGCGTAAAGAGCGGCAAGGTTCTCGACGCGAAAGGGGCGGGGAAGACAAACGGGACCAATGTCCAGCAGTACGCGTCAAACGGAACCAAGGCGCAGAAGTGGGAGGTTGCCTCGGTAGGAAACGGCTATTACACGATCCGGGCTTCCTACTGCAATCTTGTATTTGACGTGAAGGGAGGTTCTTCCAAAAACGGGACCAACGTCCAGCTCTATGCTTCGAACGGGAGCAGGGCCCAGCGCTGGAAGTTTTTATCGGTTGAGGAGGCGGACTCAGTCAATCCGCTGAGCGAGGGGGATTATGTGATTGCCTCCGCGATAAGCGGCAGCGCCGTCATTGACATCGCGGGGGGATCGTCCCAGAACGGGGCAAACGCCCGGCTTTACAGGGCGAACGGGACCAGAGCCCAGACCTTCCATCTTTCCTGGAACAGCGACGGGACGGCTTCGCTTACCTGCGCAAAGAGCGGCAAGGTTCTCGACGCGAAGGGAGCCGGGAAATCCAACGGGACCAACGTCCAGCAGTACGCCCCCAACGGGTCGGGCGCCCAGAAGTGGGAGATTGTCCCGGATGGAAACGGCTATTACACGATCAAGGCTTCTTACTGCGGCCTTGTGTTTGACGCGAAGGGAGGCTCGTCCAAAAACGGGACGAATGTCTGGCTCTACGCCTCCAACGGGACCCGGGCCCAGAAGTGGAGCTTTATTGCGGCCTGAAGGCGAAGCGCTATTGGAAGAGAGAGGCATTGCGGAGGACATGGCGTCTTCCGCAATGCGTTTTTTTAAGGAATGCGGAGGAAAACAGCATGAACAGACGACTTGAAACCAGCCTGGTCCGTTACGCCGAATCGGACGTCTATCCTTTTCACATGCCGGGGCACAAGCGCAATCCGGATTTTCTTCGGGCGGAGGCCCTGGCGGATATCACGGAGATCACGGATTTCGACAACCTGCATAAGCCGGAAGGCATCCTGCGGGAGGAGATGGATCTGGCGAAGAAGCTTTACGGGACGAAGGAGACCTTCTTTTCGGTCAACGGCTCGACCGGGGCGCTTCTTGCGGCCATATCGGCAGCGGTCCCAAGGGGCGGAAGCATGCTCATCGAGCGGGGCTGCCACATGTCGGTCTACCATGCGGCCTATCTGAGGGATGCGAAGCTTTACTTTCTGGGGGAGACGGAACCGGAGAAGGCCCACGCGCTGGTCGTCAGCTCTCCGACCTATGAGGGCTGCCTGAAGGACCTGCCCCGCTGCGCCGCGCTTGCCCGCCGAAAGGGCGCGGTCCTCATTGTCGACGAGGCCCACGGGGCGCACCTGCCCTTCTGCGAACCCTATGGATTCCCCGCTTCCGCGATCCGCCAGGGGGCGGATCTGGTGATCCAAAGCGTCCACAAGACCCTGCCGGCCATGACCCAGACCGCGCTTCTCCACAATGTGACCGGCCTTGTGGAAAATGAAGCCCTCTCCGCCTTCCTGGATATCTACGAGACCTCCAGTCCGTCCTATGTGCTGCTTTCTTCAATCACCCATGTCCTGCACATGGCGGAGGACCGGGGGGAGATGCTATTCTCCGCCTACGCGGAGAGGATTCGGAATGTGAGGAGGATCCTTTCTGCCAATTTGCGGAATCTAAAGCTTGCGGGAGGCGAGGAAGCGGTACTCTCTCCGGAAGAGGAGCTTTTCCCGAAGGTTTGGGATTCGTCCGGGGAAAGCGGGAAAGACGGCGGGATGAGAAAATCTGTTTTGGACGGGTGCAGGATGCCGGGCTGCGGGAAGGCGCTGCTCTTGACGAATGGGAAGGGGACGATTCTCGATCCCGGCAAGCTGGTCATAAGGAGCGGGCCGCTGGGAGGAGAAAGGCTCTTTGCGCTTTTGAGGGATAATTATGGGCTGGAGCTTGAGATGAAGGCGCCGGGCTATGTGCTGGCCATGACCTCTCCTGCGGATACCGATGAAGGATTTCTGCGGCTCATCTCGGCGCTGGGCGAAATCGATGAGAATTATGAGTTCTTTATGAAATCTTCCCAAAAGAACAGGCGGGAGGATCGGCTGTCTAATCAGGAGTCCGAAGGCGAGGATAAAGGAGCTATAATGGAAGCCCTCTCGGCATACGCGGCACCGTCTGAATCCGCGGCTCCGTCAGCATACGCGGCTTCAGCGGACGGAGCAGTCCGCCTGGGGAGCGCGCTGGAATCTCCGAGGGAGCGGGTGACCCTTGAAAAGGCCGCTGGCCGGAGAGCCGCAGGCTTTGTCATCCTCTATCCGCCGGATGTTCCGCTGATCGTGCCCGGGGAGTTATTCACAATTGAAAAAGTTATGCACATTTTCCAGTGGATAAAATGTGGCTATTCGGTTATCGGTGTGGAGAGAGATGGTGTTTATGTGGAAAAATAAGTGGATAATTATGTGAATTTCAATCCAGACTGCCCGGTCGGGCACTTTTAAGGCCTTGTTCAGCCGTTTTGGGCAGTCTGAAAACAAAAGTATCAATCCAGACTGCCTGCTCGGCCGCTTCAAGGGTCATTAGGGCTTACAAGAGGGTTGCGGAATGGAGTGGATGTGTGTTTCCCTTTACAATCAGCAGGGCGGTATGTATTTGGAGTCTCCATGAAACAACCCCGCCCTTCATTTCTCAGGAGTTGTTTTTTAGCGGATTTGTGCTATAATTGGCGGCTGGATGGTTCATTGTGCGAAGCGGTTTGCGGCAACATGTGCTGCCGCGCCTTTATAAGCTTTCATTTTTGCATGCAGCCTGAATAAGAGAGCAGGCATCAAGGGGGGAACTATTATGGAACAAAAGAAGCCGAACGGAAAGGCCTTGCTGCCGATCATTGTATTTCTGGTCCTCTATCTGGGGAGCGGGGTTTACTTTGAGTACATACGCCCGATCGAAGGGCAGATGGGATTCTATATCATGTCGGTGGTCGTGGCGTTTTCGATCGCCCTGATTGTCGCGATGCTGCAGAACCGCGCGGTATCATTTGACGACAAAATCCATATCTGCGCGCAGGGAATCGGGGACGACAATATCACAATCATGCTTTTCATATTCCTGGCGGCCGGAGCCTTCGGCGGCATCGCCAAAGAAGCAGGCGGAGCCGTCAGCATCGCCAATATGCTTTTGTCCGTGATTCCGGGAGGCTTCGCGATCCCGGGACTCTTCCTCATCGCCTGCCTGATCTCCATGGCGATGGGAACCAGCGTCGGAACGATTTCGGTGCTGGTACCGATCGCGGCTGAGGTCGCCGCGAACGGCGGCTTCCATCTCCCGATCTGCGTGGCGACCGTAGTCGGAGGCGCGATGTTCGGGGACAACCTGTCTTTCATTTCCGATACGACCATCGCGGCGACCAATACCCAGGGCGTGCAGATGAAGGACAAGTTCCGGACCAACTTCAAGATCGCCCTGCCCGCCGCGGTCCTCACCCTGCTGATCCTGATCGTCTACGCCCTGCGGGGGGACGCGGTCTCCATGGGCAGCTATGAATTCAACACGATCCAGGCCCTGCCCTATTTTGCCGTCCTCGCGATGGCCATTATCGGAATCAACGTCTTTATCGTTCTGGGAACGGGCATCATTCTCTTCGTTCTCGCCGGCGCGCTGACCGGAAGCCTCAGTTACGTCTCGGCCTTTACTTCCATGGGCAACGGCACGAGCGGAATGTTTGAAACCATGATCGTGACGATCCTGGTCGCTTCCATCGGGTCGCTGATCCGGGAAAATGGCGGATTCGCCGCAATCCTGGAGTTTATCAAGAAGCATTTTTCCGGGAAAAAGGGAGGAATGGCCGGCATCGGCCTGCTTACGATCCTTATGGATGTCGCAACCGCCAACAATACGGTGGCCATCGTCATGGCGGCGCCGATCGCGAAGACGATCACGGAGGAGTACGGGATCGATCCGAAGAAGACCGCTTCTTTGCTTGATACCTGCTCCTGCATAGCCCAGGGCATTATTCCTTACGGCGCGCAGCTGCTCATTGCGGCGTCGCTGGCCGGGATCTCCAGTATCGCGATTATTCCCTTTCTCTTCTATCCGTTTCTTCTGGCCCTGTGTGTAATCGTTTCGATTATTCTTGAAAAATGAAAAGCGCCCTGCGGAAACCGCGCGGCAAAAAAGCGGAGTGAACAGTTTGGTTCGCTCCGCTTTTCGTTTTGCATTCAGGCAAGACATGAATTTGTCCGCCTGCTTTGGCGATGAAAGAGTGTCTGCCTGCTCTGGAGATAAAGGGAGCTTGCGGGTCCGCAGGAGGGTTCTCCGGTCGCGGCCGGCGCGCCCTTACTCAGCGGGTCAGCATCGAATAGGCTTCCTTATACTTGGCGATAGTCTTCTCGATGATGTCCTCCGGAAGCTCATAGCCCTTGTCCGGGTTGGCCCGGAGCCAGTCGCGTACAAACTGCTTGTCGAAGGAAGGCTGGCTTTTGCCCGCTTCATAGCCGTCAAGAGGCCAGAAACGGCTGGAATCAGGCGTCAGCATCTCGTCGCCCAGGACAACCCTTCCATTCTCATCCAGACCGAACTCAAACTTGGTGTCGGCGATGATGATTCCCCGGGAAGCCGCGTAATCCGCGCATTTTTTATAGAGCGCGATCGTGCAGTCACGGATCGTTTCGGCCAGTTCCTGTCCGCGGCCCGGGAAAGCTTTCTCGAGAACCTCGATGCTCTTCTCGAAGCTGATATTCTCGTCATGGTCGCCGATTTCGGCCTTGGTGCTGGGAGTGTAAATCGGCTCCGGGAGCTTCGCGCATTCGGCGAGACCTTCCGGAAGGCGGATCCCGCAGACCGTGCCGTCTTTCTTGTAGCTTGCCCAGCCGCTGCCGGTAATGTAGCCCCGGACGATGCACTCGATGGGGATCATGGTCAGCTTCTTAACCATCATGCTTCTGTCCGCAAACTCCGGCTTCCGGAAGAATTCCGGCATATCCGCCGTGTCTGTTGAGATCATGTGGTTCGGCAGGATATCTTTGGTGTACTCAAACCAGAATTTTGACATCTGGGTGAGTACGGCGCCCTTCCCGGTGATCTGATTGTTCAGGATGACGTCGAAGGCGGAGATGCGGTCCGTCGCGACCAGAATCAGGTTCTCACCGATATCATAGATTTCGCGAACTTTTCCTTCTTTTACCGGAATGTACTCAATCATGGCAAATCCTTTCTTTTTTTAAAGCATTTTTCAGGTAAATGTGATATAGTAAACGCAATTCATCATTGCGGTATACTTAAAGCTGCTGCTTTCCGGCGGCAGGACCCGGAAAAATACTGTATTATGGTAACTGTTCAGCACCCCTCATAAATCCACGGCTTGCAGGCCGGAATGCTTGCATTCCGGACAAAAACCGCGGATTTATGAGGGGCGGGCAAGACGCGAAGCGTCTCTGACCGCCCTCATGAAGCGGCCGCCTGCGG
>JAILID010000086.1 GCA_024695465.1 Lachnospiraceae bacterium
AACCCAAAGCATCCTGAAAACAAGTATCCGTTTACAGATCTTGCGGGTTGCGGCGTAGCATATAAATTCGTGCAGGCTTTGCAGCGAACAGCAGGTCTGCCGCGGGATGTTCTGACGGAGACGCTGGATCTGGCGGCAATCGGTACCGTTGGCGATATCGTTCCGCTGCTGGACGAGAACAGGACCATCACGAAGTACGGTATACAGGGATGCAACTCCGGCGCAAGGCGGGGTCTGAAATATCTCGCTGATTCGATTTCGCTGAAATCTATCGATTCCGAAAACATCGCATTTGGTATCGTGCCGCATATCAATGCCGCGGGAAGAATGGGAACAGCAATGGATGCCGTCGACCTGTTCCTGACTGAGGATGCGTCCGTGATCGACCAGAAGGCGCAAAAGCTCATGGCCTATAACTACCAGAGAAAAGACACCCAGGAAAAAGCCTACACCAGATGTGTGGACCGCGTATCCGGGGATGAAAAGTTTATTCTTCTTACAGTGGACGATATCCATGAAGGCATTGCCGGAATCGTTGCCGGCAAGATCAAGGACAGATTCTTCAGACCGGTCATCATCGTCACACCGACAGAGGACGGCAAATACAAGGGTACAGGACGCAGTATACCGGGCATCGATCTTTATGACGTGCTCAATCACTGCAGCGATTTGTTTATCCGCTTTGGAGGACACAAGAGCGCATGCGGTTTCCTGATGGATGCAGGGAATATAGATGCGCTCAGAGAATCGGTTTTTACCCAGGCGGAAACAATATTTGAAAAAGATCCGGAAGTCTTCGAACGCAAAACGGATTATGATATGGTGCTCAAACCATCGGATATTACCGTGGACCTGGCCAAGGAGCTGAGAAAACTTGCTCCGTTCGGCGAAGGAAATCCTGCGCCGAAGTTTCTCATCAGAAATGCCGTGATGAAGAATGTCAACTACATGGGCAAGGAGGGAAACCACGCCAGATTCTACGTCAATGATAAAAACAGCTATTTGAACTGCGTTTTCTTCAGGAGAGCGCTGGAATACAAGGAGATACTCCAGTCAGGCCAGCCTCACGACCTGATCGGAGCGGTCAGTTATCAGATATGGAATGAACAGGAACGTGTACAGTTCATCGTTGAGGAAATAAAGTAATGGAAATCAAAATCAGAAAAAGTTTATTTATTTTAAGTATCATAGGAGCATTTATCCTGGGCGTCTGTCTGACGGGCGCGTATACGATGATTCAAGGCAGTCCGTCCGCATCACAGCCGGGAACACAGTCAGGAGAAAAAATCTCCGGTGACGACAAGCTCACGATACTCAAGTCGTATGTCGACAAGTATTATCTCTATGACTACGACGAACAGGAAATGACGGAGGGAGCGTACAAAGGATACATCAGCGGTCTGGATGATCCGTATTCGTCATATATGGACGCTGAAGAATATCAGTCCTTCCTGGCATCTGCTACAGGAACCTATTCGGGTGTCGGCATCACCTTTAGCGAAGACGACAAGGGAAACTTTGTTGTCATGCAGATCAACCCGGGTTCTCCGGCTGCAGACACGGATATCAAAGAAGGAGACTTCCTGCTGACCGTTGACGGTAAGGAATATTCCGATGTCGAACTGATGGCGGCAGCGATCAGAGGTGACGAGAATACAGAGGTCACGATCGAGTACTACAATGGAGAAGAGATCAAAAAGGTCACGATGGTCCGAAAAGAGATCGTTCTCCAGAGCGTGGAGTACGAAATGCTTGAAGGCAATGTGGGATATATCCACATCACTTCATTCCTGAACAACACGGGAGAAGACTTTGACAAGGCCCTGAAAGCGGTCACCAAAAAAGGTGCCAAGGGGCTCGTCCTCGACCTGAGAGGAAACGGCGGCGGTCTTGTGGATGAGTCTGTAGAAGTAGCTGATGAATTTCTCGATAAGGGCGTCGTCTGCTACACAGAAGATAAATACGGCAAGACGGACTCCTATGACGCGGAAGACGGCAAGACAAATATTAAAACCGTTGTGCTCATCGACGGAGGCAGCGCAAGTGCTTCAGAAATCCTTGCGGCGGCCTTAAGGGATAACGGCTTTGAGATCGTAGGTGAGAAGTCCTACGGCAAGGGCGTTATTCAGACGACCATCGAACTGGAAGACGGATCCGCTTTGAAGCTTACGATCATGCAGTATCTGTCGCCGAATAAGAAGGTCATCAACAAGAAGGGCGTCAAGCCGGATTACAAAGTAAAAGACAATGAAAACACCGAAACTGACGAGCAGCTGAACAAGGCGCTTGAGGTTTTGGAACACTAAATACATTTTTAGTACAGTTTTAGTACGGCTCGCTATTTGACTTTACAGCACGAAAGTAGTAAAATGATGAAGGAAGCAAAGCTGATTAGTTTAATCAAGAAGGGAGCTGTACAAACATGGCATACGAATCAAAATTCAAAAACGAGTACATAGATGAACTTTTCAAGGCAGTGCTTCTTCTCGAAGATGAAGAGGATTGCTACAGATTTTTTGAAGACATATGCACGATCAACGAGATCAATGCTATCTCTCAAAGACTGCAGGTTGCAAAGCTTTTGTCTGAGAACAAAACTTATAACGAAATTGAAAGTATCACAAAGGCTTCAACGGCAACCATCAGCAGGATAAACAAATGTCTCGTCTATGGGGCCGAAGGGTATCAGAGAATACTGGCCCGAATGAAAGAGGCAGAAGAATAACGAGATACTTATGTTTTTAATGATTTAATCTGGCGGCGCATCATATGTACCGCCATTTTAAAGTTATAGGATAATTTAATGCAGATTGTTGTCGTTAAAAACTACAAGGCCAGATATCCGGAGTTAAAGGGCAGGGCGCTTACAGACCGTCTGATACTGGATCTTCTGGGGGAAGATGCACAGGTCATCAGGTCTGATGAAGGGAAGCCTTCGATTTGCTGGGAAAAGAATCAGACGCCGCCTTTTGTTTCTGTCAGCCATTGCGAGGATTATTTCGCATGCGTTTTTGACGG
>JAILID010000073.1 GCA_024695465.1 Lachnospiraceae bacterium
ATACTGCTCTTGCCTCCGAGCCTTAAAGCCTCCAGATGGGCGGCCAGCGCCTCTGAGGAGAAGCTCCTGCCCCGGATGGCCAGGGCCAGCACATAGTCCCGCTCCTCGACGGCGGAAAGGATCCGGGAGCCCTCTTTTTTCAGGATTCCCGCCTCCTCCGCCGGGGAAGCCCCTTCGGGCGTTTTCTCATCCGCAAGCTCGCTGATGCTTATTTTCGCGTAGCGGCCGAGGCGTTTTTTGTATTCGTTCACAGCTTCCGTATAGAATTTTTCTTTGATTCTGCCGACACAGATAATTTTGATTGCTGACATACTGTTCCTTTATATGAAAAAGGCAGGAAGAATATTCCTCCTGCCTGACCTGCCGGACAAACGCTTCGCAAGGGACGCGAATGGATCCGCCCGGCTCTATTTACGTGTAAAGCGCCGTGAAAACAGCCATATTACGCGTTTTTGGACTTGATGTAGTTGTCGATGCCCCGGGCTCCGGCGCGTCCGGCGCCCATGGCCAGGATAACCGTAGCGGCCCCGGTAACGGCGTCTCCGCCGGCGTACACGCCGTCCTTGGTCGTCTTGCCCTCGTCTTCGGTCGCGACCAGGCATCTGCGGCGGTTCGTCTCAAGACCGGGGGTCGTAGAAGAAATCAGCGGATTCGGAGACGTGCCGAGCGACATGATCACCGCGTCGCATTCCATCTCAAATTCAGATCCGGGAATCTCGACCGGTCTCCTTCTGCCGGAAGCATCCGGTTCGCCGAGCTCCATGCGGATGCAGCGGATACCGGTGACGTTTTCGTTCTCATCTACGAGGATCTCGATCGGGTTGGTCAGAAGGTCAAAGATGACGCCCTCTTCCTTCGCGTGATGGACCTCCTCCGCACGGGCCGGAAGCTCCGCTTCGGAACGGCGGTAGACAAGATGAACCTCGGCTCCCAGACGGAGCGCTGTCCTGGCTGCGTCCATGGCAACATTTCCGCCGCCTACGACCACGCATTTCTTAGCCTTGTAGATCGGCGTATCGTAATCGTCGCGGAAGGCCTTCATGAGGTTGTTGCGGGTCAGGTATTCATTTGCCGAGAAGACGCCGTTCGCGTTCTCTCCCGGAATCCCCATGAACATCGGAAGACCGGCGCCGGACCCGACGAAGACGGCTTCGTAGCCTTCCTGCTCGATGAGTTCGTCGATGGTAATCGTCCGTCCGATAATGACGTTGGTGATGATCTTAACGCCAAGGCTCTCGACATTCTTCACCTCTTCGGCAACGACCTTGTCCTTGGGCAGACGGAACTCCGGAATGCCGTAAGTGAGAACGCCGCCGGCTTTGTGAAGGGCCTCGTAGATCGTCACGTCGTAGCCCATCTTGGCCAGATCCCCGGCGCAGGTAAGGCCGGCGGGGCCGGAACCGATAACGGCGATCTTATGCCCGTTCTTAACCTTTGCCCCTTCGGGCTTGATGCCGTCCGCCTTCGCGCGGTCGGCGACAAAACGCTCAAGCTTGCCGATGGAAACCGGTTCCGAACCGGTTTTGGCGTTTCCTCTGACGCACTTGCCCTCGCACTGGGTCTCCTGCGGACAGACGCGGCCGCAGACAGCCGGAAGGGCTGACGACTCCGAAATCACCTGGTAGGCGCCGGCAAAATCTTTTTCGGCGAGTTTGGAAATGAAACCCGGAATGTCGATGCTGACGGGGCAGCCTTCCACACAGCGGGGCTTCTTGCAGTTCAGGCATCTGGTGGCTTCCTCAACCGCTTCTTCTTCGTTGTAGCCGTAGCAGACTTCATCGAAATTAGCTGCCCGGACCAGGGGCTCCTGCTCCCTGACAGGCACTCTTGTTTTGGACATGTTCGGCATTATTTGTCACCTCCGTTTCCGCAATTGCCGTGGTGGGTTTCGCCCTCTTCATAGCGAAGCCTGGCCCTGCCCTCCTCGGTCTTGTACATCTGCATGCGCTTCATGGCTTCAGCCCAGTTAATCTTGAAACCGTCAAACTCCGGTCCGTCAACGCAGGCGAACTTGATCTCATCCCCGACAGAAAGACGGCAGGCCCCGCACATACCGGTTCCGTCCACCATGATCGGATTCATGCTGACGATCGTCGGAATGTTGTACTTCTGAGTCGTGAGACATACAAATTTCATCATGATCATGGGACCGATCGCTACGCAATGATTGTATTCTTTGCCTTCAGCTACCAGCTCGTCGATAACGGACGTGACCACGCCCTTATGGACGTAGGAGCCGTCATCCGTCGTAATATAGAGATTGCCGGCCACTGCCCTCATCTCCTCCTCGAAGAAAAGAAGATCCTTCGTCCTGGCTCCGATGATGACGGCAGCCGAATAGCCGTGCTCCTTCAGCCATTTGACCTGCGGATATACGGGAGCGGTTCCGACGCCTCCGGCGACAAAGAGGAATTTCTTTCCGGCAAGCTCTTCTTCGCTCATCTCTACAATATCTGAAGGACGTCCCAGCGGCCCGACAAAATCCTCAAAGGAATCCCCCTCGTTCAGATTCATGAATTTGCTGGTCGCGACGCCAAGCGGCTGGAATACAATCGTGATCGTTCCCTTCTTACGGTCATAATCGCAAATAGTCAGGGGAATTCTTTCCCCGATCTCATTGTCTTTGACAATGACAAACTGGCCCGGCTGACAGTGGCGGGCTACAAGCGGAGCTTCCACTTCCATCAGCCACACGACAGCGCTAAGCTGCTCTTTCCTGATAATCTTATACATCTTAACCTCCTGTT
>JAILID010000089.1 GCA_024695465.1 Lachnospiraceae bacterium
CCTTTTCCGGCAGAGATGTTCCGATAAACTGTTTCTTCATACTCCCCCTTTTCAGAGAGACGGCGCCTGCCAGGAGCGCCGTTTTTCTTATGCAAAAAAAGGCGCAAAAAAAGACTGGCTCTGTTCGAACCAGCCATACTCCTTATCCGCCGTTAACGGATTTCCTCAGTCATCTTTACAGCTTCCGTTCCTTGTAAAATACGCCGACCAAAGCGCCAACGCCATCGTCCGGCGTAGCTACCTGCTGCAGTTCCCAACCCTGTTCCGTCATTTCATTGATTTTCTCTTCAGCTTTATCCAGGTCCTTTTCCCGGGATGCGCTGAATCCCTTGTTCAGGTAAACCAACTTGTATTCCTTCATTGCGATTCTCCTCACTTTCCTTCAATCATTTTCCGGATCCCTGCATGCACACACCTGAGCATCCTCCGGCATTGTGATTCCCCATCATGATACCCCAAAGCCGCGCCGCGGGCAAATAAAAATCCCGGCAGCAGTTCAACACCGCCACCGGGTATATCAATAGTCCACAGCCGTTTCCGTTATTACGGCTTAAAGGATTTCATCCAACTTATCCAGGAACGCCTGTTCCCCAAACGTATTGATCTTGAAGAGCATCGCCTGGGAACCGCCGGAAGTAATCGCGCTGAGCTGGATCTTTCCGTCCGCTCCCTGGAACAGCGTCACACTCAGGGAAACACGGTTGCTGCCGATCATGCTGTAGCGTTCAAAAACCCGCACGGAGCAACGGCAGTTTCCGCTGACAAAATCAGTTTTATCCTCCAGAGACGCGGACACGCTTCCCCGCATGATTCCCTGCTCAATCCTGTTCAGGATCTCATCAAAGCTGCCCTGCAGCACAGTTTCCATCTTTGCCATCGCTTACACCTTCTTCCCTGTCCGCTTCATACCGCGCTGCCTTCTTATGAAAGAGCAGATAATACGCCGCTATACCGATCAGCAGCCCCGGCACCATATCGCCGTGTTCCTTGCTGAGGATAATCAGAAAGGCCGGGAATGCCATCAGGATCAGAAACAGGCCGACCCATTTCAGCCACTTCCCAAAATCCGCATACATTATTCTCACCCCATATTCGCCGCGTTCCTCTTCTTCAGCCAGAAGTACAGCGCCAGGCCGATCACGATGCCCAGCACGATTCCCTCGCCGGAGAATACTTCCGCAAGAATGAATGTCGCGCCGGAGAACACCGCTCCGATGATCACTCCGATCACATTGATCACAGCTGCGATCACATACAGTCCAAACAGGATTCCGATAATTACTCCGAACATCTCAGTGTCCTCCTTTCCTCAATTCCGGTGATCCTCTCACCGTGAGGAAAGCATACCATCTTCCCTGATCAGAAAACAGAACCACCTCCGAAAGATACCGCCTGTTATTTGCCCTCCCGAAGAAAAATATTTTCGGCAGGTTTAAAACCGGCCTCTTTTTTTATTTCGCCCATATGAAGGACTCTTTTTTCGGAGGTATCGCCATGAAAATCCTGTTTCCCCTTTTGTTCCCCTTGTCTTACGCCCGGGAACCCCTTAAAATATTAGATGGATCCCCTGCGAACCTTGACAATGGCATACGCGCGCTTCCCCGCTTATCCGGAGCGGAGGAAGAACAGGAAGAAGGTGCTGTCAGATGACAGAACAACTCCATCCGACCCCGACGAATATGGAAACAACGGAGAATGAAAAGCTTTCTCTCGCGGAAGAACTGCATCATATCTCGGAACAATTGGAAGAGCTGATTCAACTAATCAAAGGCAGCGCCTCACGTAACAAGGAAAGCACATCGGATAGGCCGTCGCAAAACGACAGCGAAGTGATGACCGTCAAGGAAGCCGCCGCGTTCCTGAGAATCAGTCTGCCCATGATGTATGAATTTGCCAGAACCGGTAAAGTACACACAGTCATGGCCGGCAGAAAGATTCTCGTTTCACGGTCCTCCCTGATGGCCCTGCTTCGGGAAGGAGATTAACATGGCAACGAAACGTGTTAACGGCGAAGGCTGTATCCGTAAAAGAAACGCAACCACCTGGGAGGCAAGAATCACTACCTCAAGAGACCCTGTCACAAAAAAGCAGAAGTATAAATGCTTCTACGGCAAAAGTCGCAGGGAAGTCAAGGCCAAGATGGACGCATACCTGGAACAGAAGGAAGAACAGGAACAGTTCGCACAGGCCGTCGCGGATAAAGTGACTGCCCAATCGCAGGCAGCGGAACATGAGGACGATATGTTTCTCTCCGACTGGCTTGACGTCTGGCACAAGAGCTATCTGTCAGATATCAAGCTCAGCACAAGGGGCAACTACAGAAACATCATCGACAACCACATCATCCCGGTTCTTGGGCATTACCGCCTCTCCAAACTGAAGGCGCCGGTAATCCAGGACTTCTATAACCAACTCAGAGATGAGAAGCATCTGAGCCCGAAGTACATCAAGAATATTCACGGTGTACTTCACAGTGCCCTGGATAAGGCTGTAGAGGTCGAATTTGCCACGAAGAACTGTTCATCCGTCTGTTCCATTCCCAAGGTCGAAGAGCCCGAAATCACCCCTTTAAACAAGGAAGAGCAGGAACGCCTCTTTGCCGCCCTCAAAGGCGAGCCCTTCGAGGATCTGATCCTGGTGGATCTCTTCACCGGCCTGCGATGCGGTGAACTGATTGGCCTAACCTGGGACTGCGTTGATTTTGAGACCGGTATCATCCATGTTAAAAAGCAGCTTTCTATCTGCCGTCAGAAAGGCGGTGGAAAATCCTACTGGAGTACCCTGAAGAACGGCAAAACAAGGATCGTGCTCCCTGCCCCGTTCGTCATGGATGTCCTCAAGCATCACAAGGCTGTGCAGGCCGCACAGAAGCTGGCCGCCGGTTCCCTCTGGGACGAAGGGGATTTCCCCGGGCTGGTGTTCACCCACCCGAACGGCTACCACTACATTCAACCGACCATCTGGAAAGAATTCCAGAAGATCCTGAAGAAAGCAGGCCTGGATCACCACCGGGTTCACGATCTCCGGCATACATTCGCCGTGAACAGCCTCAAGGCCGGCGATGACGTGAAAACCCTTCAGGAGAACATGGGCCACTATTCCGCCTCGTTCACCCTGGACAAATACGGCCATGTCGTGGATGAAATGCGGAAAGCCAGCTCCAGCAGGATGCAGAAACTGATCGAAAGCATGAGTATGTGACCAGTCTCCCACAACCGCACAGGATTATTGCAAACCCTCCCTACATCCGGAGGGTTTTCGCTTGCCCCGGGGTTCGGTTATACAGTACTCCGTCGGCAGCGATTAACCGCGTAACAAAACTGCGAAAAAAACGCCGAAAAATCTTACGGCCAAAACGCAAAAAAGGCCCCCGGACGGGAGCCTCCAAAAACGCGGTAATAGTACGGTAATAGTACGGTAATAGTACAAAAGGAAAGAGCCCTTGAAAATCAAGGGCCCTGACGTGCGGGAAACAGGACTTGAACCTGCAAGTACGTACGTACACATGAACCTGAATCATGCGCGTCTGCCAATTCCGCCATTCCCGCAAGGTGTGGGCAGGGGTGGATTCGAACCACCGAAGCTAATAGCGGCAGATTTAC
>JAILID010000093.1 GCA_024695465.1 Lachnospiraceae bacterium
GGCATCAGGATGACCGCAAAGCGGGAGGCCAGGGCTTCGTTCAGGTCCCGGGTCCCGGCGTAGCCGTAATTCATGGTGCCGATAAAGCGAGCCGCGGGATCCACCCGGATGAGCTCGAAGCCGGGGACGTCGATTACGCGGCGGAAGTCGAGGGCAGAGTGGAGGACTGCCAGGGCTTCATTTCTTGCCATGTTGATCTCATCGAGGATGGCGAAGCCGCCGGATAACGCGCTTTTCACAACCGGGCCTTCCCGGAAGACCACCTTCTGTCCGTCGTAGCTGTCCGTGCCGATGAGGGAGGCCGCATCGCTGTTGATATGGAAAGAAACGTTCCAGACCGGACGGCCGAAGAGGGCGGCCAGGTTTTCCGCCAGGATATTCTTGCCGGTCGCCTTGGGCCCCGCCAGCAGGATGTTCCGGCCGGCCAGGAGCGCCGCAATCGCCTCCTCCCAGACGGTTTTGCCATAATAAAAGGTATCCGGATGCGGGATGCGCTCCTTATGGGACCTTTCCGCCGGGCAGCTTTCGCGAAAGGCAAGGACTCTTGCTAACAGTTCTTTCCGGACGCCTTCTGCTTCCAGAATACCAAAGATTTTTTCCATAAACATCTCCTTTATAATCCGTCTTTGTAACCGCATTCAAGGAAGAGGGGCTTCACCGCCGCCACCTCGTCATGTTCTTCCTGGGAAACCCGGACGGAAGAATTCAATGCCTTCAGCTCGTTTTTCATCTTATTCCAGGCCTCGTGCTCGTTTCGGGCCTTTCCCTCTTCGATCAGGCGGAGCGTCCTTTCGATCACGATCGGATGCGCGTACTGGGGCGGAAAGAAAAAGTCCGGCTTTCCGCTTATATAGTTTTTCGCGTTCTTAAGGGCCTTTTCCCATTCCTCCTTTACGGTTTTCGGACTGGATGAACCGAAAGGCAAGATTCCGGAGGCCAGGGCGAAGAGGAGAAAAGCCGCGCCGAAAAGCAGCATATAGGGGCCGGCGGGTTTTCCCATCGCGAAAAGGCAGAGCCCTCCGAGCGCAAGCAGGGCGCCGGCGGCAAGCAGCGCCCAGGCGAGCAGGCGGGTAGAAGAGGGGATGCGATCGATCTGACGTTTTCTCCTGACGCTGCGCGCCAGGGCTTCGCCGATCTCGGGTTTCATTTCCAGAAAGGCAAGGTCGTTCCGGAGCCGGGCGGCGGCATTTTCCGCTTCCCGGGAGAGGGCAGCGGGTCTTCCTGCCCTTCTTTCGGCTTCCCTTTTCGCCCTGGCCTCCTCGCCGGCCAGGGTTCCGATATGGATTTCCGGATGCCTCTCCCGGATAAAACGGACCGCTTCGTCGACTTCCTCCTCAATTTTGAAATTGCAGGCTTTTTCCCTTCCGTCTTTTAAAACGACGACCAGATAGGGCAGGCTTCCGAAAACGCCCTTTCCGGAGAAGCCGCCCTGGGACATCGCGATGCGTTTATACACTCGCTCCACCTCTTCGTAGGGCACGTAGTATCTTCGGGAGATAAAAAAGCTGTTCAGGTACATCGCCCTCTCTCCGAAAGCGCAGGGCCCGATGCGTTTTCCCTTTCTCCTGTCTTTTTTTACGATCTCTTTATCAATCGGCGTGTTGCCGAATCTTTGCGCAGCCATATGCGGCAGCCTCCTTATCATGAAAAGGGCGGAGGAATGATCCTCCGTCCTTTAAGCTCATCTCAGTTGGAGAAGACCTCCGCCCTTTTTGGCGAAGGATTATCAGCGGAACCGGGTCCCGCGAACGGGACTTTGACGCGCGTTACGCTGTCCTGTATTTTTTGGAACTGCGAAGGAAGATGAAGAGGAACAGCACCGCGCAGACGAGGCCGACCGGATAGGCCACGGCCGTGTTCAGCTTGAAGAATGGAATCAGGCCGAGGCATTCCGGGGCCATCATGAAGTAGGTAGCGGAAACCGCGCTCATGAAGGTGGCCGGAACCGCGCAGATCAGGTAGTTCTTGCCTTCCTTAGCCAGGAACATCGCGCCTGCCCAGAGGACAATCATAGCCAGCGTCTGGTTGGTCCAGCTGAAATATCTCCAAACCACGCTGTAGCTTAAGAAGCCGAGGGTGTTGCCGAAGCCGAGGATCGCGCCGACCCCGAGAACCGGGATGCAGAGCTTCAAGCGGTTGGCGTAGGACTCCTGGTCGATCTTAAACCAGTCAGCCAGGGTAAGTCTCGCGGAACGGAAGGCTGTGTCGCCGGAAGTGATCGGGCAGGCAACGACGCCGAGCATCGCGAGAATAACGCCGATCGAGCCCATGGTCTTTACGCAGACATCGTAGATAGCTGCGGACTGGCCGTTAGAGAGAACCTCCGCAAGGCCGGTGGAAAGACCGTTGGTCTTCTCATAAAGCGCGCAGCCTGCCGCGGCCCAGACAAGGGCGATGCAGCCCTCGGCGACCATGGCGCCGTAGAATACGAAATGTCCCTGGCGCTCGCTCTTTAAGCACCTGGCCATCAGCGGGGACTGGGTCGCGTGGAAACCGGAGATCGCTCCGCAGGCGACTGTGATGAACATGAAGCTCCAGATCGGGGTCTTGTTTGCATGCATGTTGGAGAAGTTCGCCCAGATCTCGGGGATCGCGTAGCCGTGGGTCGGGATACCGATCGCGACGCCGATCGCCATGACGATGA
This sequence comes from Lachnospiraceae bacterium, assembly GCA_024695465.1. Taxonomy (GTDB): domain Bacteria; phylum Bacillota; class Clostridia; order Lachnospirales; family Lachnospiraceae; genus Chordicoccus. Next base: position 2,645 of record JAILID010000093.1, read on the forward strand.
GACAGATACCGAATACCGGATAGATCTTGCCGATGATCTTGTCGATGGAAATGAAAGTCGCGATGAAGTAGTAGATCAGGATGATAGCCAGCCAGACCGTGGACTGGGCAAAGGGACCGGAAACGCCTTTTTCAGAAAGCAGCTTGACGATAAGGCCTGCCGGGCCGACCGCGAAGACCGTACCGACCATGACCAGAAGGACAACCGCGAAAACGCGCATGATGGTCTTCATCAGCGGGCCTAAGTAGATGCCGATGACTTCGGAGATCGAAGCGCCGTTGTTCCGCTCGGAAAGCATGCCGGAGAAGTAATCGTGCACCGCGCCAGCGAAAATGGTACCGAAGGTGATCCAGAGGAAAACAATCGGTCCCCACTGCGCGCCCTGCATGGCTCCGAAGATCGGGCCGAGACCGGCAATGTTGAGCAGCTGGATCATGAAGAGCTTCCAGGCGGGAAGCACGACGTAATCGATGCCGTCATTGATGGCAACCGCCGGGGTTTCCCGGTCGTCCGGCGCGAAGGCCGCGTCGACGAACTTTCCGTAGGTAAAGTAACTGACTATAAGAAGCACCAGACAGATAAGAAAACTAAGCATAAAATCGCCCCCTCTTTGTTAATTATTTCTAACTCTGTGCATCTAAAGTGGAAATAAAATATCCACTATGCACAATTTACTCCTTTTTTTAAGTTTTGTCAATATCCTGGGAACTATTGCCTTATATTGTTTGGGCTTATGCGGGGCAATCCGGCCTGTCGTCTGCCGCGGCGCGTTCGCTGCATATCTTATCGCAGAAACTTTATCATATGCGTCTTAATTTGACTATTTGCATTTTTTTCCCGAACCGTTATAATAGAAAGGCAGCAAAAACGCGCACGCCGTGAAAGAGGGGTACTATGCTGAACGTCGCCATCGCGGAAGATGAGGAAAAGTACATAGAAGAGATAAGCGGCTACCTTGCCCGCTGCGGGGAGGAGGGCGGGGAGGAGATCAGGACTTTCATTTTCCGAAACGGCCGGGAGCTCCTCGATCATTACGAGCCGAAATACGACGTGATCCTGCTCGATATTGAAATGCCGGAGATGAACGGCATGGAGGCGGCAAAAAAAATCCGGGAAACGGATCGGGACGTGGTGCTCATCTTCATCACGAACCTTGCCAACTACGCGATTCGCGGCTACGAGGTCGGGGCGCTCGATTTCATCACGAAGCCCCTCAGCTGGTACACTTTCTCCCTCAGGTTCAGAAGGGCGGCGGAGCGCGCCGCGATGCACCGGGACGAGGAGATCCTGCTAAATGTGCACGAGGGTGTGGAGAAGATCTCCGTGAGGGATATCTATTACGTGGAGGTCCAGAACCGGTTTCTTCGCTACCACACGACGCGGGGCGTTATCGAGCTCCGCGGGACCATGAAGAGCGCGGAGGAGCAGCTTCTTCCGCACCATTTTGCAAAATGCAACCACTGGTATATCGTGAACCTCATGCACGTGAAGCGGATCACGAAGGACACGGTTTTTGTTGGAAATGAAGAGCTGGAAATGAGCCGGAGGGCGAGAAACGGATTTCTTTCGGCCCTTACGGCCTACATGGGGGGCGGCATACATGCTTGACGCGTTTTTTTGCGCGGCTGTGACGATGGCCGCGCTTTTCATTTTCTTAAAACCGGTCGGGAATTTTGAGGATAAGCGGTCAACCGGCATCGCGGGTTTTCTTCTTGCGGCAGCGGGCGTCTCCGGCTTCTGGCTCTTCGGGCAGCGGACCGTTTTCGGGCTCCTTTTCATACCGGGGCTCCTGGTCCTCAGGGCGGCGCTTGTCCGGGTCCTGTCCCATGAGGGCTGGAAGGAGTGCTTCTATATCAGCATCTGGTCGGGGATGGTTGCGGGGATCGTCACGCAGGCGGCCGGATGGATCGGCGTCTTCTTTGAGCGGATTTTTCTTCCGAAGCCCCTGGCGCTCTTTCTTGAAACAGTCCTGGCGGTTGTCTTTCTTGCGCTCATCGTGCAGATTTTTCTTGCGGACACGATGCCGGTTGACGGTCATTACCACATCGGGCCCCGGCAGATCACGCTGGCCTTCGTGGAATACGCGCTGTTTGGCGTTCTGCGCATGGGAAACAGTCTCTTCAGGGGGGCGGACGCGCAGATCTTCATGGCGCTCACGCTCTTCACCTCCGAGGTCATGCTGCTCGTAATCCTCTACCTTGAATACACGATGTTCCGCAACAGCGCGATGCAGAAGGAGATCACCACCATGAACCTGCTCTGGCACGAGCAGAAGGCCCAATATGACCTTGCAAAGGAGAACATCGAGCTCATCAACCGCAAATGCCACGATCTAAAGCACCAGATCCGGGCGCTGCGCGGGGAGAACGGGCGGATCTCCGACCCGAAATACCTCGATGAGATCGCCTCCTCCATCAACATCTACGAGTCGATCGTGAAGACCGGGTCGGATGTACTCGACACGATCCTGACGGAGAAGAGCCTCCTCTGCCGGGAGAAGGAGATCAAGATCAACTGCGTCGCGGATGGGGCCCAGCTTGCCTTTATGGACCCGGTCGACCTCTACTCGGTGTTCGGGAACGCGATCGACAACTCGATCGAGGAGGTCCTGAAATTCGAGGAGAAGGAGAAAAGGCAGATCGATGTTGTCATTTTCCGAAAGGAGTCCCTGATCTCGGCGGAGATCGTGAACCCGGTGAAGGATGTGCCGGAGTTCTCGGGCGGGCTGCCGCTCACGACCAAGGGGGACAACGGCTACCACGGGTTCGGCGTGAAGAGCATCAAGAGCACGATCGAGAAGTACGGCGGGTTTGTCGTCATCGACACGAGCGGCGGGTGCTTTGCGCTCAAGATGCTGCTGCCGGCGGGGGAGTGAGGCCTGAGGACTTGCATTTTTCTCCCTGTTAATCGTCTTTAAACTGTTTTGACTTGCAACATAGGTGGTATTTGGACCGGTTTCACTGATTTTGTGGGACCGGTTTTTTTATATGAGGGCGGGAATGGCAGGATAGCCGCGATATGAGGGCAGGATGTCGTTTAGGCATCCTGCCCTTGTATTTTAAGACGTTTATAAAAAACCTTACACCTCCCTTTTAAACTCGTCAATCATCCTCTGTATCTCGTTTATTTCATTCATCGTGAGCTTCTTGTCGAATGCGAAGGCGGCGATGAACGCCGGAAGAGATCCCGCATAGGACGCATCCACGACCTGTCTGCTTTTTGTGGAATAGTATTCTTCCCTGCTGACAAGTGACTGAACCACGCCGGATATGTTTTGAAGAAGATTCTTCTCGCAAAGCTTTCGAAGAACCGTATAGGTAGTGGATTTTTTCCAGTTCAGCTCCTTGCGGCATATATCCACGAGATCCCCCGACGCAATAGGCTCGTTCGCCCATACGATATCAGCAAAGCGTTCCTGGGCGTCGGCCAGTTCAAAAATCTTATCATCCTTCATAAAATCCATCCTTTCCACAAATAACCCCATCCTCAGTCGCTATTTTCCGCATTGCTGCTGGCCTTAATGCCCTGTGTAGTAAATATACACGTCCTCAAGGCCAATGTCATCGTCAATCCTGCCGAATCCTTGGGGGATGTTATCCCCCACGAACCTTTCCACTTGTGCCTCTTTTTTCTGTCTTATGCCACAGCTGGCATATCTTGCCCTTAGCAAGTCTATGTCCGGGTGTATGCACGGCACTTCACACACCTTGCCGGAAAGCCCTTCTATTAATGCCTGCGGGGATCCGTCAGCCACGATTCTCCCCTGCTTCAGGACGATTATCCTTTTCGCGACACACTCTATGTCGCTCACTATGTGCGTGGCATATATGACGATCCGGTTCCTGGATATTCCCGCAATATAGTCCCTGAAGGCCGCCCTTTCCCTTGGATCAAGTCCGGACGTAGGTTCGTCCAGCACCAGTACGTCAGGTTCGCCAAGGAGGGATGCCGCAAGGAGGGTCCTCTGCAGCATTCCTCCTGACAGGGTATCCATCCTTTTTTCTTTGCTTCCCGAAAGGTTTACTGTTTGGAGCAGCCCATCAATCTTTCGTGCCGCTTCTTTCCTTGCAAGCCCCTTAAGCGACGCCATGTAGCGGAGAAAGGCATATACCGAAAAATCCCCGTAATAGCCAAGCTTCTGCGGCATGTAGCCAAGCCTTTTTCTGTACGAGCCTTTCATTTCAAGGATGTCCCTTCCGCAAAAAGTGACGCTTCCGCCTCCCCTCCCCGGATCCCTCCTCACGGTATCCGTGAGAAGCCCTATGAGGGTACTCTTTCCCGCCCCGTTCTCGCCATTGACGGAGTGTCAGTAACACTTACGGAGGGCGTCACCGGACTCATTGGCGAGAACGGGGCGGGAAAGAGCACTCTCATAGGGCTTATCACGGATACCGTGAGGAGGGATCCGGGGAGGGGAGGCGGAAGCGTCACTTTTTGCGGAAGGGACATCCTTGAAATGAAAGGCTCGTACAGAAGAAGACTTGGCTACATGCCGCAGAAGCTTGGCTATTACGGGGACTTTTCGGTGCAGGCCTTTCTTCGCTACATGGCATCCCTTAAGGGGCTTGCAAGGAAAGAGGCGGTGCGAAAGATTGACGGGCTGCTCCAAACGGTAAACCTTTCGGGGAGCAAAGAAAAAAGGATGGATACCCTGTCAGGAGGAATGCTGCAGAGGACCCTCCTTGCGGCATCCCTCCTTG
>JAILID010000094.1 GCA_024695465.1 Lachnospiraceae bacterium
CGGGAGGAGACATAGAGCCCGTCACAGTCCTGAAGACCGAACGCGCTTAAAAGCTCGGTCATGAAAGCTTCGGGCAGATAGATATCGCTGATGAAGAAGACCCGCTTCCCGGCCTCCCGGCAGCGCCTGTAAAGCAGCAGCATTTCCGGAGAGACCGTGATAAAAAGCCTTTCGGCCGAAAGCTCCCGGTCCGCGAGCTCTTCCCGTTCAGCCGGCGAAAGGCCGGGGTAAGACCGATAAATCTCTTCCAGCGTCACTTCCTCATAGGGGGAAGCAGCCCTGGCCTCCTGTTCCGCCTGTATTCTCTTTCCGCGAAAGCCCGGAAAACGTCCCCGGCAGCCCTCCTCGATCCAGGAGAAAACGTCCGCCGGCTCCGCCGCGTTTCTCTTCAGGATCGTATCAAAAAGATCGAAGGAGACGCAGCTGTAAAGCCTGACCTTTTCCCAGAGCTGATCGGGATCGATCCGGGGCCCGCTGTTTATTTTCATTTTCAAATATCTGACCATAACGCGCCCGCCTGTCAGAAGCCCATCAGCTCGTCGATGATCCGCTGGAGCTGATCGACGAACTGCTGCGTATGATTTTCCGGTTCGGGCATGACTCCCGACGTACGGCTGTCATAATTCACAATCAGATCGTCCAGCAACGCAGTATCCTCGACCAGCAGAATGCCGCAGCGGCTGCGGATCTTGCGGCAGAAGTTCAGCTGGTGATCATTGACGTGCTCCCCATACTTCTTCTGTCTCGGGACGACGATCGGAACCTTGCCCATCTTAATGGGAAGCATAAAACTGGAGGGCCCGCCATGCGTGATCACGATCCCGGCCTTCTTTGTGTAATCCACCATCTCCTGATAGCTGTAAAAGTTTTTCCACCTGCAGTGTTCGGGCTTATAACCGCTGTAGCCGGTCTGGATAACGACCTCGCCGATCTGCGGTTTTTCTCCTTTTATCCGATCGACCGCAGCCACCAGACGGTCAAATTGCTGTTCATGGGTTCCTACGGTAACAAAGATCATTCTTTATTCCTTTGCGTTAAAATATACTGCCGAGATTGATTGCCTTAGGATACACTTTCCGCATCTCCTCCCATTCGACAATGAACCTGTCTGTAATCGGATATACCAGCTTCCCGCTGAAAGTGGGCTGATCGATTCGGTCAAATACTTCGATATAGATGAGCTTTGCGCCGAGAATCTTGCCCACATAAAAAAATGGTACCGCAACCGCAGCGCCAGAAGAGATGATAAGATCCGGTTTTTCCTTCAAAAGAACCCTGACCGCAAGCCACGTATTGTACAGAAAAGCCCTTATACTTTTATTCGTCGGAAAAAAGCAGGAGTATCTTCTTTCTCCCTTCAGAATGCTTCTGGCGTCCTCCTTGTCGAAAGTGACCCAGAAGCGCTCTTCCTTCTCCCATATGGGCTTCAGCATATACAAATGCATCAGGTGTCCGCCTGATGAACATACACAACATATCTTCATTTTCATCCTGCTTCAGAAACAATAGTTTGCCGCGGCGGTTAGAGACTGCCTGAAACGCCAGGTATTGTCTGTTAATAATCTATTATACACCCGCCGGGCGGTTCTTTTCAATGGCGTTTTTTGTTATTGCCCGGCTGCCGTGTCCGTGGAGACGGCAGCCTGACGCCTAAATTGCGCCCGCTCGGGCAGTCTGGATTGACATTTTGCTTTTCAGACTGCCCGGTCGGTTTTCCCTCTGTGTAAGCGGCTGCTATCTATATTTGTTCGAGATCGCCTGGCCGGGCTTTTTCCCTCCGCCAGGTCAGATCGATGAATAGCGGTAGAGGAAGGACACGATCTGCCCCCTGGTGCAGCTCTCATCCGGGTAGAATTTCCCGTCCCGGCCGACGGTGATGCCCTTGTCCGCCGCCCAGCGGATCGGCTCCGTAAACCAGGCCCCTTCGTCCACATCCGGGAAGGGCTTTCCGCTTCCTGACGAAGCGGCGTAATTCTTCCTCACGTTGGCGGCGAAGCGCTGGATGAAAGCCACGATCATCTTCCGGCTGCAAGTGTCGTAGGGGTTGAAAACCGGCTTTCCGTTCTTTGTGCCCGCCCCGTTCGTGATGTTATTCTCAACTGCCCAGATGACAGCCTTGTAGAAGAAGGCGTTTTTTTCCTGCACGTCCGCAAATTCGGACGTCCCCGTCACAGCCGGCGAGCCGGCCATGCGGTAAAGGAAGGTGACGGCCTCTGCTCTGGTGCAGGTACCGTCGGGCTGGAAATATCCGTTTCTTCCGTTGGTGATGCCCTTCTCCACCGCCCAGTAGACTGGGGCGTAATAGTAGGCGTTTTGATCCCTGACGTCCGGAAAGCTGACGGCCGGATTGTCCGTCGTCGATGAATAACTGACCGGATTTACTTTCATCTGCGGATTCTCCGCAGGCCCAAGAACATAAAAGGAAGTCTCATTCGATTCCGTGACATACCAGACGCTTTTCCCGTCTTTCACGCAGGGAACGCAGTCCGAAAGACTCCCTTCAAATTCACCGGAGTTTGTCAGGGATCCGCTTCCGTCCATAAAGACAAAACGACAGGTCGTTCCCGGCTCAGTACCGTAATCCGTGATTTTCCTTTCCTCCCAGAGAACAAGAAAAGAGTCTTCCCCAAGCTTTACCAGATGGGGAGTTGAGGCCGAGACGCTGCCGCCGGTCTCGTAAGAAGACAGCCATTTTAATTCTGTCGTTCCGGGAAAGTTCGATCGGGGCGTGACGGAAACATAAACATTCCTCACCGCATCTCCGTCAGCATCCTGTCTATTGGAATTACCGGCCGTGAGGTAATGATCCCGGGAATAAGCCAGACCTCCAACAGAGGCATTCGTTGTATTATTGCCGATATCCCCATAATAACTGATTGTATCCGTGTTAAGGTAATCGGCACTACCCGGATTCAGGGAATCCGCCTTTGATCCATAGACCCCAAGACAGGCGGAACGAGGATAGGCGTCGCCATGATCGAGAGCGGCCGCATTGCCTTCCTCATCAACGATTATAAATTGATTGAAGGAATGGCTTGCGTAACCTATGGATATATTCATAACGCCGGCAAAACAGGATTCCACCTCCATTGCGGAAGTGTTAATCTTAATCGTCACATTGGCCTGATGATGGTATCCGTCATCTGAGGCGTACATGCTGTGACACGTTCGGACAAACAGGTACTCTCCATATTCCGCAAAACGCGCGCTGCCGAAATCGAATGGAGCGAAGGTATTGGCTCCGAAAAGCGAGGCGCTGCCGATCCTGTTCCAGGAAGTATCGTATTTCGTGATCCGGAAAACTTCCACTTCATCGCTTTCGTTGGGGTTATTCTGCCCGCTCAAAAAATAATAAGCATCACTCGAGGCGTAAAAACCTCCATAAACCGGAAGCTCGCCGGAAACGCAAATTCCGGATTGATAGACAAAATTTGAATCATAGTATTGGACCTGAAGCGCTGCATTACCACTCTCATCCCCCCCTCCATCGACCGTCATCCAGCCGTTTTGAACAGGGACAAGACCGGAGCGTATGGGGCAATACCAGCTGTCATAGTTTTCTAAATGAGCATTATCACTTACATGGACATCCGCGTAAACGGGTCCCGCCCAGACGCAGACTGAAAGAAAAGCACACACGAGACAAACAAAATCGAATCCTCTTTTTTTCCATAAAGGCTTCATATCCGCATACTCCATTTTTGCCGTATCAATAAGGAAATAACCGTTTATAATATATACTATTCAAATACACTGTTCAACTGATAATAAATTTTACTCCAAAAATAATTCCCAAATAATATTTTCAGATTCTGATTGTACTTTCCCCGCGCAGCGCCTCCGGCAGGCAGCGCAGGATATCCCTCGCGCCCATCCCGGCCTCTCCCATCCTTTCCGCGGCGATATCCCCCGCCTTTCCGTGCAGGAAGGCGGCAAGGGCTCCGGCATGCCCGGGCTCTGTCCCCTGGGCGAGAAGCGAACCCAGAAGGCCGGCCAGGACGTCCCCGCTGCCGGCCGCCGCCATCCCGGAATTGCCGGAAGTATTGATCCATACGCGCGTATCGGGCCCCGCGATGACGGTTTTTGCGTCCTTCATGAGCAGCCCGACTCCCTCTTCCCGCGCGAAATGAAAAGCTTCTCCCAGCGGGTCTTTCTTAAGGTCCGGTATGCTCTTCCCGCTGAGCCTGGCCATCTCGCCCATATGGGGCGTGAGAAAGACCGGGCTTTTGCTCCGCCTCCCGCCAAGACAGGCGGGCTCCGCCCTCTTCAGCTCCGCGAGGATGTTCAATCCGTCCGCGTCGATGACCAGCGGCTGCTCCGCGTTTTCAAGGACAAAGGACAGAAGCCGCCGGGCGCTTTCCGCCTGTCCGAGGCCCGGGCCTATCACGGTCACATCCGCCCAGGCAAGGCCCTTCTCCGCCTCCCGCAAGGCTTCCTCCGGATCCCCGTAAGAGGCAAAGAGGGCTTCCGGGAGGGCGGTCTGGACGATGACCCGGTTGGCTTCCTCTGTCAGGACCTTCACCATCCCGCAGCCGCCCCGAAGCGCCGCTTCCGCGGCGAAAAGCGCGGCCCCGCACATCCCCCTGGAACCGGCGATGACCAGCACCTTCCCGAAACTGCCCTTGTTGCCGGCCGGATCCCTTGGGGGCAGCAGGTTCTTAAGATCCCCATCGGTCAGCGAAAAGACGCTCATGGGAAAAACGTCCCGCAGCTTTTCATCATCGTAAATGCCGATCTCCGAGATGACGAGGCGGCCCGTATACAAGGCTCCCGGATAGAGGAGCTGGCCGATCTTCGCGCATTCCATCGTGACGGTCACGTCCGCCCTGACCGCCAGGCCGAAGACCTGCCCGCTGTCCGCGCTGATCCCGGAGGGGATATCCGCGGAGATCACGTAGGCCCCGGAAGCGTTGATCGCCTCGATCGCCTCCCGGGCGCTTCCGCCCACCTCCCTGCAGAGGCCGGTGCCGAAGATCGCGTCGACTATGACGGCGTAAGCGCCCATGTCCGCCTCCCGCGTTTCCGGGATCCCAAGAAGGCGGCAGGATTCCATCTGGGCGGCCATGTCCGGCGAGAAGCGCTCTTCCTTTCCCAGAAGCAGGAGCTCCGGCCGATAGCCTTTGATAAAGAGGATCCTGGCCAGGGCGGCTCCGTCGCCCCCGTTGTTGCCGCTCCCGCACACGATCAGGATCCGGCCCGGATGCTCCTTCCCGGCGGCGATGACCTCCCCGGCCAGCCCCAGCGCGGCCCTTTCCATGAGCACCGCGGAGGGGACTTTCAGATTGTTTATGGTGTGGGCGTCCATCGCCCGCATTTCATTTGCAGAAACCACATGCAGCATAAGCGTCACCTCCCTGAATCATTTTATCGGATTTGCCCCCGATCTTCAAGGCGGGGATTTTCATTTTCCAGTGGAAAAATGCCGTAAACTCATGTATCATGGATATCTGGAGGATAATTATGATACTGGACGTACAAAAAATCAGCAAAACCTTTCCCGGAAACGAGGTCTTGAAGGAAGTCTCCTTCCACATCGAGGAGAAGGAGAAGGCCGCCCTGGTCGGGATCAATGGCGCGGGCAAGTCGACGCTCCTCAAGATCATCATGGGCGAACTGGCCGCGGACGGCGGGCAGGCGGTCGCCGCGCGGGACGCGCGGGTGGGCTATCTGGCCCAGCACCAGGACCTTACGGGCGGGAACAGCATATTCGAGCAGCTCATGACGGTAAAGAAGGATATCCTGTCGCTCTACGAGAACATGCGCGCCTCCGAGAAGCGCATGAGCGCTCTTTCGGGCGATGCTCTGGAAAATGAAATGCTCTCCTACGCCCGCATGCAGGAGGCTTACGACCGGGCCAACGGCTACGCCTACCGCTCGGAGGTCGCCGGTGTCCTCAAGGGACTCGGCTTCCCGGAGGAGGATTTCACGAAAAAGGTCGGGACCCTCTCCGGCGGCCAGAAGACCCGGGTCGCGCTGGGCCGCCTCCTGCTCGAAGCCCCGGATCTCATCATTCTGGACGAGCCGACCAACCACCTGGATATGGGTTCCATCATCTGGCTGGAGACCTATCTTCTGAACTACAAGGGGGCGGTCCTGATCGTCTCCCACGACCGCTACTTCCTGAACCGGATCGTGACCAAGGTCGTCGAGCTGGACCGCGGCCGGGCCCGGACCTACAGCGGGAATTACGACGCCTACAGCCAGAAGAAGGCGCAGATCCGCCACGCGGAATACCTGGCCTATATGAAGGCCCAGGAGGAAAGAAAGCACCAGGAGGAGGTCATCGCGAAACTCAAATCCTTCAACCGGGAGAAGTCCATCAAGCGCGCGGAGAGCCGCGAAAAGATGCTGGAGAAAATGGAGATGCCGGACAAGCCCCTGGGAGAGAACGCGGTGATGGAGCTGTCCTTCGTCCCGAAGATCGAGAGCGGCAAGGACGTCCTGACGGTGGAGGACCTCAAAAAGGGCTTCGACGGGCAGGAGCTCTTCGCCGACCTTCATTTTGAAATCAAAAAAGGCGAGCACGTCGCCCTGATCGGCTCCAACGGGACGGGGAAATCCACGATCCTCAAGATCCTGAATGGGCTCCTTCCGCCGGACGCCGGCTCCTTTACGCTCGGAGCCAACGTGCACATCGGCTACTACGACCAGGAGATGCATGTTTTAAGCCCGGAGAAGACCATCTTCGAGGAGATCTCGGACGCCTACCCGACCCTCAACAACACGAAGATCCGTTCCAGCCTCGCGGCCTTTCTCTTCACCGGGGAGGACGTCCTGAAGCGGATCGGGAGCCTTTCCGGCGGGGAGATGGCCCGGGTCTCCCTCTGCAAGCTCATGCTCGGGGACTGCAACTTCATCATCCTGGACGAGCCGACCAACCACCTGGATATCGATTCCCGGGAGATCCTGGAGTCCGCTCTGAACGCCTACACGGGGACCCTGCTCTATGTCTCCCACGACCGCTACTTCATCAACCGGACGGCCCACCGCATCCTGGACCTGACCGGCAGGACGCTGATCAACTACATCGGTAACTACGACTACTACCTCGAGAAGAAGGAAACATTGGAAAATGCAATTCTCGGCGCCGACGATGCCGAAAATGAGGCCCCAAACGAGACCGAGGCCAAGCTCGACTGGAAGGCCCAGAAGGAGGAGCAGGCCAGAAAGCGCAAGCTCGCGAACGACATCAGGCGCGCCGAGGCCGAGATCGCGGATCTCGAGGAAGAAAACGCCTCCATAGAAGCCCGGTTCCTGGACCCGGCCGTGGCGGCGGACCACATTCAGCTGACCCAGCTGGGGCGCAGGCAGACCGAGATCGAGACGAGGCTCGCGGAGCTCTACGATCTCTGGGAGGAGCTCTCGCTAAAAGAATAAACCTGTAAGCATCAAAAAAGCTGCGGAGATAATTGCTCTCCGCAGCCTTTATTTTTGTTCTTATCTGCCTGCCGCCTTCATGGATTTGCGGATCAGCGCGTCAAACG
>JAILID010000113.1 GCA_024695465.1 Lachnospiraceae bacterium
GTCTTGCAGGCCTCAGAAAAATTCGCCTGGTACTCATACAGGGTATCTTTCCCCTCTATCTCGACTTTTGAAGTAATGGCTGAGCTGAAGTTATGGAGTATGGCCCGCGCCCAGACCTCCTGCTCGATGTAATTGTATTTCTTGGAGTGGAAGGCTGTGAGGCAGAGCGGGTATTTGAGATCCCTGAAGGAATTTTCCTCATTCCAGCGCATATGATACAACATTAATTGGCGTTTTTTCTGATGTAATCAGAAAAAACGCTGCACATTTTGGGCGGCATGTCAAGTACATTTTTAAATTTATTTTTGTTACGGGTTAAGAAAAAGCAGACCCCTGTTTTTCAAAGGAATCTGCTTAAGTAAATGACATTGGCTGTCACCTGGGGATGTAGTTTCCTTGCATAGGTGTAGGTATAGGTCGTTTCCTCCGTGATGGCTGTATCTACGGAAGGCTCTGTATCCCAGCTTCCTGCCTTATAGCCCTCTCCCGGCTTACTTCCTACCGACGGAATCTGCTCTGCCACGAGCTTCAGGGCGTCACCCTCTAATCCACTCAAGGCGGCTGTCTTATCCGCAGTCGTATCATCATCCCAGCTGCCATTCACAACCTTAAAGGTAACAGTCTTATTTTTTCCTTAGGCCCCCTTCCTCGCCTTAGCCGGAACGTGATCACAGATAAAATTCATTATAAAATCAAAATCCGCATCATCCGCGTAGACCTGATTGTGGAAAAGGCCCTGGTTGACGTAGATCGTATGCCGCCGCCTTTTCGGCAGAACCTTCGTCACACGTCCCAGGACCGAAGTGCTTGTGTTTCTGGAAGCCGCCAGGATCCCGGCCCCCGCCGCGCCGAAGTTTCCCGTCGCGAGCCCCGCCGCGAAGCTGAGCCAGCCCATGGCCTTAGCCTTATCAAACTGCTTCTGCATCTGGATATGCCGGATCTCCTTGTCGTTCATTTCAAAAAGAACCATATAGGTCCAGCCGTATTGAGCCGCCAGGATCAGATAGGAAACGAGGATCAAAGCGAAAAAGAATAACGTGAACAAGAAGGCTCCCCGTAAGAATTCCAGGATCTCCTCCATATCTCCCCCGCTGCCCTTCACGACGCTGTACAGCAGAAAAAGGACTCCGGCCAGAATCAGCGATCCGAATATCTTTAACACGGTTATCAGGATCGCCGGATTCCGCAGCATGGAAAATTCATAGCTCCAGCGATACACACCGTCCGGGCAGAGGACGACATTCTCCGTCACGTATTGTCCGCTTGTCTCCCAACCGGCTTCCTCCGGCGCGTCCGGCCTCTCCGGGGAAGCCGGCGTTTCCTCCGGATCGTCATACCATCTTTCCGCATCGGGCGTCATCTCCGGCTCGGACATCCTTGCAGGCGTCCCGCAGTGTGGGCAGAAGACAGCCCCTTCCGGGATCTCATTTCCGCATTTTACGCAATACATAGCTTTCCCTCCTCCGATCTCATCAGCTTTTCACGGCCGCACCATCGCCAGCTGGCATCTTCTGCCGCTGCCGCTCTCCACGCTGCCCAACGCGTACTGCCTGCCGTCCAGCTCATAGAAAGCCGTAACGATCAGGCCGCATTTATCTTCCGCCGCAAGCCCCTGCTCGTTCCAGCTTCCGCTGCAGACATAATCCGCCTTGTCCTGCTCGTCAACAAGTTCTCCGCTCGCGAAATAATATCTTTTATACCATTTAAAGGTCACCGTCACGCGCCCGGCGTCATAAGCGAGATTGCTGTTGAAAAACTGGCAGGAGGTCGGCTCATAGGTCTCCGCGTCCTCATACAGGACCAGGGTCTTCCAGTCTCCGGCCAGCGCCGAAGGATCGCTCAGCATAAGCGCCTCGTCCGGTATAACGCTCCAGTTATTCCCCTGCCGGGTATCAAGACCGTAGTTTCCCTGCAGATACCAGAGAAAGTCCGCCTCCTCCGGCAGCCCGGCGGAATCGGGCGATGGAGTCGTTCCGGTCTGTCCTTCATATTCCGCCTCCGCCTTTCTGATTTCTTCCTCCGTCATGCCGAGGCTGGCCGCTCCGTGCATGACCCCTCCGGGCGGAATGCCGGCCGAAGTACCCTGCGCGTCCCCGCCGGAAGACTCCGAAGCCGCCCCTCCCTGCGCGTCCGAGACGGATGCGGCAGCCGTGCCGCTCTCTTCCGCCTCCCGCTCAGATGTAAGCCCCTGCGAAACCGAGACGGACGATTCCGCAAGGCTCCCCGCCGCGCTCTCATCGGATGCCGATCCCGATTCCGCATCCGAAGCGCTGCTCCCCGATTCGTTGAAATACAGCGGAGGCTCAGGAGGCGTCCTGTAGAGCATATGCACGAAAAAAAGAAAAGCGCCGAAGAGCAAAGCGCAGACGACAGCTGCTCCCAGCAAAAACTTCAGCACTTTGACGATCAGCGGCTTTTCCTTCCTGCTGCCCGCGCTGTAAGCTGAGGCCGGCTGCCTTTTAGGGCTGTCATCCCTCTCGCTGCGGGGCGCCGGATTCACCGGAGAGCCGCAATGCTCGCAGAATTTCGAATCATCCGGGATCCTGGCGCCGCATTTTTCACAATACATGTCTTTTCCTCCTTCTTTTGTTATTTTCATTATAAATACACTTCATTATACTACAAGTTCTAAACATAATAAAGAATGTGCCAGCAATTGTCATTGACAATTACTGGCACATTTCACAAATATTCAGGCCTTTGCCTGCGCCTTTTCCATCCTCTTTCCGGTCAGGTACTCATCCATGGCCGCCGCCACCTGCTTCGAATAGCGGACGGCCTCGACGACCGTTTTTGCCCCGGCCACGACGTCGCCGCTGGCAAACACGCCCTCCCGGGTCGTATGTCCTTCCGAATCCGCAAGCACGAGACCCTTGCGCGAGGTCTCAAGATGGGAGGTCGTACTCACGATCTTATCCTTCGGGCCCTGGCTGATCGCCACGATCGTAGAATCCGCATGGAACTGCTGCTCCTCTCCCAGCTCCGCCACTTCCCCGTTCCCGTCAAAACGAGCCTGCCGGAAGACCGGCCCTTCAGGGGTGATCTTCACGGTATTCATCCCGTAGAGGATCTCCACGCCGTCAGCCAGCGCGTAATCAAGCTCCCTCTCGCTGGCCGCCGCCTTCATGCTTCTCTCGCAAACGCGCACGCGCCTTGCCCCGTGGCGGATCACGGTTCTCGCCACATCGATCGCGGCGTTGCCCGCCCCGATGATGATGACGTTCTCGCCGAGCTCATAGCTGTCCGGATTGACCAGATAATCGATCGCGTAGTGCACATTTCCCAGACTCTCGCCAACGACGCCGAGCGTATTCGGCCTCCAGACGCCGGTTCCGATAAAGACCGCCTCGTAGCCGTCTCGGAACAGGTCGTCCAGATGCAGCGCGCCGCCGATCGAAGTATTCGGCCTGAAATGAATACCCATCTCGCGGAGCCGCTTCTGGTACTTGTCAAGAAGGGTCTTCGGCAGGCGGAAATCCGGAATTCCGTAGCGAAGCACCCCGCCGATCTTATCCCTGCTGTCAAACAGGGTCACATCGTAGCCCTTCTGCGCGAGCGTGATGGAAATCGTAAGACCTGCCGGCCCCGCCCCGATGATCGCGACGCTCTGATGAAGACGCGGGCTTTTCTGAAGCGCCATGCGGTCCAGGTATTTTTCCGAAATATAGTCCTCTATGCTGCTCCAGTGGACGGCCATGCCCTTTTTGGCCTGGACACAGTTCCCCTCGCACTGTCCCTCGTGGTTGCAGACCAGCGCGCATATGCTGCTGAGCGGGTTGTTCTCAAAAAGGAGCCTTCCGGCTTCATCGCTCTTTCCCTCTTTAAAAAGCGCGATCATCTGCGGGATCGGGGTGCGGACCGGACATCCCTCTACACATTTCGGTTTCTTGCACTCCAGACATCTACGCGCTTCGTTGACGACATGTACCGCCATTTTTCATTCCTCCTTTTTTTACGATAATGGTTGTCCGTATGTTTGCGCCCGGTACGCCAAGGCGATCCCGGACTCCGCCTAGGCGGCCTTCTTCTCCAAAAACACTGCGGGAGAATAGAGATAGCCCTGATAGCGGTCGCAGCCAAGCTCATGCAGCGTGTCGCGCTGCTCTTCATTTTCCACAAATTCCGCCAGTATTGAGAGGCCGAGCGTATTGGCAAGGCCGACAATGGAAGCGATGATCTCCTTGTTGTTCTGGTGGCTGAAGAGCCCGCGGACCAAAGAGCCGTCAAGCTTGATCACGTCAAAGAGATTGTCCTTCAGATAGTGGATGGAGGTCTGGCCCATTGAGAAATCATCCACCGCAAGCATAAGTCCCATATCATGCAGCTGCCTTAAGGCCATGACCGTCCCGTCATCGAAGGAAAGGGCCGCCTGCTCCGTCACCTCAAGACAGAGATTCTTGCCCCGGAAACCGTATTCGCCGTCCATCTGGACGCAATACTGCAGGAAACGCGGATTCACGACGGTCGTCCCGGTGATATTAAACGAAATCTTGATATCCGGGCCGAAGCGCTCCAGTACCTCCTCGCGTTCCTTGAGGACGCGCTCCAGCACAGCCTCTTCCAGTTCCAGAAGGAATCCGCCCTCCTCCGCGAGCCGGACCACCAGCGGGGGATATAAGATCCCGAGAATGGGGTGCTTCCAGCGAAGCAGCGCCTCCGCACCAAAACAGTTCCCTTCATAATCATATTGGGGCTGGTAGCCGAGAACAACCCGGTCCGCCAGGCCGTCCCGCAGCTCCGCGCAGAGTTCCCGGGCAAACTCCCCGAAGACATTGGTCTGATCGGTCATCCTGGCAGTCTCCGTCATCTGCTCGCGGGCCTTGTAATAGTCCAGGAAAGTCCCGTATTCCCGTTTAAAGCGTATCTCCGACTGGCGGTCGAGCATCCGCACGAAAGGCAGATAGATGACGACGCCGAGGGCGATATTGAAGAGCTGTAGGGCGCTTCCCGCAAGGCTTCCGGTGGCGTAATAGCCGCCCAGAAGTACCGGCGTCGTCCAGGCCTCCTCCGAGGTGATCATCGGAACAAGGCCGCTGGATAAGGCGAAATAGGCAGCGGAATAGCAGACAAGGGGTACAAGGATGAAAGGAATGAACATCAGCGGGTTGAAAATAACCGGCAGTCCGAAAACCATCATCTCGTTGATGTTGAAAATCATCGGAAAGGCGGCTCCGAATCCGAGATTCCTCATGGAACGGTTTCGCGAGAAAAGGAGGATGGAGATTAAAAGGCAGATCGTCGCGCCACAGCCGCCCATCAGGACGAAGCAGTCGAAGAAGCCCTTGGTGAGAATGACTTCCGGCGCCCTTCCCGCGGCAGCGGCGGCCTGATTGAGTTCCAGCCCCGGCGTGAAATAGGTCTGCATGACGCCTTCTAACGTATCGCTTCCGTGGATCCCGAAAAACCAGAGCAGCGATGAGAGAAGGACAAAACAAAAGCCCTTAAAGAAGCCCACTTCCCCGAAAGAGAAGAGCCCGTTAAAAAGGGCGTTCAGCCCTATTCGAAAAGAATCGACGCGCGCAATCCGGGTGATTGCGGTATTGAGGAGCGTAAAGAAAAGCGCCGTCAGGACAACCGGCAGCAGCGTCGAAAGCATTTTGGTAAACTCCCGATCCGCACCGACCGAGAAGATCCTTCTTTTCTCCCGCTTCAGATGGCGATAGAGCCATCGGAAAAGGGACGAAGCCCCAAGGCCCGTTAGGATCGCCAGAAACATGGATTTGGGACCCAGACAGTCGGTACTAAAATCCGGCAGATAAGCCCCGGCAAGGACAAAAAAGCAGATGAGCGAGGAAAGAACCGCTCCGGCGGTATTGCCGTCCTCATCCGCTTTGAGCTTCATATAGGCTTCTGAAATAAGGACCGTCATATAAACGGAGAGCACCCCGAAGGTTCCGCTGTAGATCAGCTGCAGAATCTGCAGAAACAGGCCGCCTGCAGGCGTTTCCAACAGCTTCTGGTAAAACGGCAGGGGCAGGGTTTGAAAAATCAGGGCAAACGCGCCGATCATCAGCACCGGCACCATGTTGACAAGCGCGTTTCGCACAGAACGTACAACGGCAAGCTGCTCGATCCGCCGGATAAACTGCTGGGTTCTGCTGTTATAGTTTATCTCTTTCATCTTCTGATTCCTGAGTATCCTTTCCGAATTACCGGAGTATTAGAGCACCAGAAAGAAGTATAGCACGTGATGTATAAAAAAGCTATGGATAAAACGGCTGCCGAACAATAAAGTAAATGCCGAGCCGGCCGCTGCATGCAAATGGTCCGGTTTTTTCTTTACAAGTCACACTCTTCAAAAAAAACGTTGTGTACCGAATCCGGATAGCCATCAAGCCCCTTAATCCGGACCGGCTCACCCGCGCCCACACAGCGGCATCGGCGGAAAGTAATGTTCCGAAACTCCGGGATATCCTCCGGGTCGCTGCTTGAAACCACCGGATCATTGTAGTCCATCAGATTGTGTACGTAATCCATGGTGATAATGACCGGCTGCTGCCGGATATTCACCATCTGGATATCCTCAAGATAGATATCCTCGACAACCCCGCCGCGCCCCATCGCGCTCTTGAAGCGGACGCCGACGTCGGAGTCGATGAAGGCGCAGTCCTTAACCAGCACGTTGCGGACGCCCCGGGACATTTCGCTCCCGACGACGAAGCCGCCGTGGCTCTGGCCGACCTTGCAGTCATGAACCAGCACATCTTCGCAGGGGGTGAGAAGCTTCCTGGCCTCCCGGTCCTTGCCCGCCTTGAGGCAGATCCCGTCGTCCCCGGTCTGGAAGTCGCTGTGGTGAATATGGACCCTCCGGCAGGATTCCACGTCGATGCCGTCGCCGTTCTGGGCGTAGTAAGGGTTGTTGATCGAGGCGTTCCGAACCGTCAGGTCCTCGCAGAAGTAGGGATGCAGGTTCCAGGCCGCGGAATTCTGCAGGCGCACGCCCTCGATGAGGATCCGTCTGCAGTGCTTAAGGCTCAGCATGACCGGCCTGTAGAAATCATAGAAGGGCGCCGCCTTCGCGAGGGATTCTTCCTCTGTCCCGCAGGTATCCGGGAACACCTCGCCCTCGAAGCGGGCGTCGTAGATGCTTTTCGTCGGAACCCAGACGCCGCCCTCCTTCGATTCGATCACATACCGCGATTTCTGAAGCAGCCCCGCCCACTGCCTCTCCGTCATCTTGAACTGCTTCACGGGCCTCCAGAGATGCCCGCTGCCGTTGATAATGCCGTTTCCGCTGATCGCGATGTCCTCCGCATGGTCCGCGCTGATCTGGGAAACCGTCCGGATCCGGCGGATGCCCTCGTAATCCGTCACGATGAGCGGATATTCCTCGCGGCTCTTGCCAAAGAGCAGGAGCGCGTTGTCGCAAAGATGCAGCTCCACGCCGGACTGAAGCCGGATCGGGCCCGTGAGCCAGATCCCGTTCGGGATAATTACGCGTCCGCCCTTCTTTGCGGCTGCCTCGATGGCGGCCGCGATCGCCTTCGTGTTTGAGATCTTTCCGCCGGATACGGCGCCATAGTCCCGGATATCAAACTCCGCGTTAGAGATGAGCGGCAAAGCTGCCGTAAATTCCTTAAACATTTGAAACCTCCTTTACATATGGGAAATGAAAACCGAAAGCCCCGCTCTCGCAAGCGCCTTCCTGCTGCTCAAAGCGTCAGCTCGAGGAGACTCTCCCTGCCCGGCAGAAACACGCTGCAATGTGTCCTGACCGGCAGGATATTCTTCTTTTTTATTTCCAGCTTTCCGCCGGACATCGCAAGGACGCTGCATTCCGCCCCCATCGAGTAGTGTCCGTCCGACTTCACGATAACCGGCTGGCCCTCCATCTTCTCGATCTTGATGACCGCCGCTGCGTGGGGCTTGACCGGCGGGAACTTCACCGTCTCCTCCGCGCGCACGCCGATCCGGTATTCGCCTGAATAGAATTCACAGACCGCATAAATATCCTCTGCCGCCGAGCCGGATCCAATCACGTCCGCCGGCCGCAGCGCGATCTTCATCTCCTCCGTGTCCGACCAGTTGACGAGGCAGACGCAGTGGACGCCGGTCTTCTTCACATATACGTCCATGGCCCCCGGAAAGCGTTCCCCGGACAGGAAATCAAGCGGGCTCACCAGTGTGTCCATAACCGGCAGGATGTGACGGATCTCCATCAGCCGCTCGTCCGGGATTTTGTCCAGCGGCTCGGTCTGGCACATGATGCCGCCGCCCGCAAACTGGTTTACAACGGAAGTCTTGACTTCTTCATCGTTCAAAAGTCCCAGGGTGAGCCTCGAATTCCGCTCCATGGTTTCATTTTTCCGGATCATGAGCGCGTCCGGATCATTCGCCCACCAGCGATTCATATAATAGCGCAGGAAACTCTGCCGGATCGTGTAGGGAGCGGTCTTGCCGCCCTTGTTCACGGTCGAACTCCACATGGAGAGCACGTCCGAGCCGGTCCGCTGCGCGTCCACGAGCCCGATGATCGGGTCGTAGAGGCCGCCGCACATGAGAAAAAATGCCTCCTCGCCCATGCCCTCGCGGATCGCCTTGACCGCCCGGTAGTAGGCCTGCGCCAGCGTCACCCGCCTGTCGAAAAATGCCGCGTCCTCGTAGATCACCGCCGCTCTCGTAAAATCGAGCTTGTGGTAAGTGTACCCCCAGTCAAATGTAAACATCCGGTAGAGCTCCCGGAAATAATCATACGTCCCCGGATTTGTAATGTCAAAGACGTAATAGACCGTATCGTTCATCGGGAAGAGGCAGGGCTTTCCGGCTTTGTCCTTCAGGATCCACTCCGGGTGCTTCTTCCAGATCGACGCGGTCTCGTGAGCCACAAACGGGCTCGACCAGATCCCCGGAATGTACCCGGCCGCCCGGATCTCGTCCGCGACCTGCTTCATCGGCAGCGGAAACTTTGCGTTGGGCACGTACTCGCCCAGCGTCACCTCCCAGCCCTCGTCCACCTGGAAGATGTCGTAGGGCAGCTTCCGCTCCTTAATGATCGCAAGGTTCGTCTTCACGTCCTCGTAGGTCACGCTCAGCCCGTAGTAGTACCAGGTGCAGAAAACCGCGGGCTTTCGTGCGTTCCGCCGGCCGTACAGGACTGCCTTCCGCTCCGCAAACTCTTCGATTTCCTCCCCGATCTTCGCCGCATCGACCAGCGCGACCCGGATGGATTCGGTTTGAACGGACTCTCCCGGCTGAATTTCGATTGAAAATGAAACCCCCGCAGTCAGTTTCACAAAATTCCCCTGCTCGTCTAGGTCGATCACCGTCTCAAAGAGCTGGTCCCGCCCGGTCAGGAATTCGATGACCAGGCACTTACCGGTGGCTCCCTTTATAATCGTCAGGTGGTCGCTCACCACTAAGCAGCTGTCGCCGGCCTCCTGCCCCTCGCCGCTCTCCGACATCACCGAGGCGACGTCGGAAAGGCGCTCGTCCCTGCAGCCGATGGTGAAGATGCCGGGCATGTCATTTTTGTGGCGGCCGCTGCGGAAGACGTCGTAAGGGCCCGCGCCGATCCCGCAGGCGGCGAGGTCGTCCGTCTCAAAGAGGGTGACTTTCCCCAGCACCTGAACCCGGTCCGAGAGGTTGGTCACGAGGGCGTGGTACTCCGCGAAAGGCTCCCCGGAGCGCTCCGTTATCAGTTCGGCGGAGAAAGCCGCCGTTTCCGGCCCGTCACAGAAAGCTTTGATACAAGAATCGAATTTCATAAGGTTCCTCCCGAAAAAATACACTCAGATCATGCCTATCGTTATCTCTATAATAAGCCAGACGGCTTCCGGCATCAATTCCTTTGTTAATTCTTTAATAATCTCCAAAACCGCCTATGTCCCGAACATGGCTTCCGCCATCGCAGAATCGGCAGGCAGCCTCGGCCCGGCAGAATCAATACATTTTTGGATTTGTATTCCAAATTTGTATAATTTCAATTCGTAAAATAAAAACAAATTCCCCTGTACCACCAATTCCGGTGATGCAGGGGATTCATTTACGTCAGCAAAGTAATAACCCCGGAAATAATCGCTGCCAGTACCGGAAAACCGATAAGTGTTCCCACCCATTTTCCCGCAAGCGTTTTACCGTATATATAAGGCATGAATTCTTCAGTCCCGGGAATGATCCAGGCCTTCGTGTGCCCCACCCACCACCAGTCGATAAACAGGCGGTCAAACAATCCTGCGATCAGATAAATAACTGTCAGTTGAACGAAACCATCAAAGAATCCGTTTACACCGTTATAAAAATATACAATTGCAGGAATCACAGTCACCATCGGAAGAAATAATGCCGTACTTGAAATGATACTGATTTTCTTTATCTTCTCTTTGGAGGTCAGTCCCATTTCAACAACCCGGTCCTGTACTTCCTGCTCATAGAATACAACAAGCCCTACCGGTCCATCTTGCGCTATACCTGCAACACATATTAATAACAGCCAAAAACTTAAAATCAATCCTTCAAAAACAAGAAGCATTATATAGTCCTCCTCAAATCCCGATACAATTCATAGCATCACTTCCGAAAATGAAATTATTTTAAAGTTTCGCACCTGCAGTCCCAGTTTACATGAAACCTGCCTTTTTGTAAATGGGAGAAGCCTGCCCCGCCCTGAACATCAAAAAGCCCCGCACCGCTTACCCAACGGCACAGGGGCCTCATTTTCATTTATTCGGGAACGTAAGTATTCCCTCCGGAGATAAACGCCTCATCAATCGCGGTGACCCCGCTGATCGTGTACGCATTCTCCTCATCGATCTCCCCATTATAGGAGACCCGGATCGTGTCCCCGACTTTCACCACATTGTTCTTCACATAGCGGAAAATTCGCGGGTCATCCAGCGGGATCCTGTATACAATTCCGTCCGCCGGATCCCGGCAGAGGACCGAATCGTCGAGCAGGATATACGAATCGTTGATCTCCGTGACCGTGCCGGCCACCGTATTGAAGTAGGGTTCGTAGACTGCGGGGTCTGCATTTTCTTTTGCGTAAGCCATGATCTCCCCCGCGGCCTCCTCGCCGATCTTAAAGATATACGCCCAGTCAAATGCGTTCGTCCACAGGTACCCGTCTTTCGTCACGTACATCGCCTTCTTGTAGATTCCGAGCGTCTCCGAGGTCAGGCTGAAGCTGAGGTACTCCCGGCCTTCGGTCGTCCAGAGATCCTCCCCGACAAATGCCGCCTCCCGGCAATTTGCCAGGATCTCCCACACCGGACCGTCATCCTTTAAAATGAAATGCTCCGCGTCCGGCCCGTCTCCGTCCTCCGAGAAGCGTTCGAGCGGCAGAACCTCTTTAAGATCCACCAGATTAAGAAGCTCTCCGAGCGTGCCCGGCGGATCGTACTCGCTGCCGCGGAACACATAATATGTCCCTTCCATCCGCACCGCAGCGCATACGCTTCTGTCCGCATGCAGGAGTTCGTACACTTCAAAACTCTCAGAGTGCCTCTCATCGCTGAACAAATCGCAGCCGGAGACTTCATATGTGCCGATGATATCCCCGACCAGTTCCTCCGAAACCTCATGTCCGGTACTCCGATAGGAGACTCCGTCCGCGACAAGCTCCGTGTAGCGCTCCGGCACGGTCAGATCCTCCCAGGGCCACAAGATCGCGGTCCCCGGAACACTGACAACCGCATCCCCGTAGCGGCCTTCCGCCTTATTATCCCTGCCGATGCGCGGCAGGAGCACGGCTGCCGCGAGGGCCAGAACCGCGACCGCCGCCGCGGCGGGCAGCCACCTCCTAAGCGGACTCTTCTTATTAATTGTTCTCTCCCCGTCGGCTTCCGTGATGAGATCGTCGTCGATGAAGCTTACGGCATTCACAATTTTCGGTATTTTCATAGTTCCACACCCTCCCTTGTGAGATACTCCCTTAACTTGTTCCGGGTGCGGAACAGCATGTTTTTGACCTTCGCTTCGGAAAATGAAAACCTCCCCGCAATCTCCTCCACCGTATCAAAATAAAAATACCGCCGGATAAAGACTTTCCTCACATCCTCCTTCTGCTCCCGCAAAAATCGGCTGATGTGCTCGCCGATCTCCTCGTCCTGCATGCCCGGCGCATACCGCTCGTCCGGAAGGACCTCCGAGAGCTCCTCGATGGATACGAGCACGTCCGCCGACCGCTTCTCCCGTTTCAGGAACTCCAGACGTTTCAGCGACAGGTTTCTCGTGATCCTGCAAATAAAAGCCTTAAAATTGCCCGGCCTTGCGGGCGGGATCGCCCGCCAGACCCCCAGGTACGTGTCGTTCACGCACTCCTCGGAGTCCTCGCGGCTGTGCAGGATATTGTGGGCGATCTTGAGGCAGATCTTCCCGTATTTGGCCGCGGTCTCGCGGATGGCCTGCTCATTTCTCGCGAAATAGAGTTCTATGATCCTTACATCATCCATACCATTCACACCCTTCGTAATACTTAAAAGCGCTTTCACCTAATAAGTACGTTTTTGGATGGCCTGCGTCTCCATTCTGCCATCGGCGCTTTTACAGTAGCCATAAGGACAGATTTTGCTCTGATATTCACCGCGCTGCATCCTGGCATATTTCGCGCTCTTGGTCTTGATGGACATATCGCGGCTGTAATACTCGCTGATAAGATACTTGAAAGCGACATCCATGCAGCCGGTTCGCCCTTGAATAAACAGCCCTGACAGTCACACATTATTTACAAACAATTTGATGTGTGATTGTCGTTCTCACCTTGACAATGACACATTATTTCTCTATAATATAATGTGTAGTAGTCGAAAGTGAGGTGGCAGCTATGACCGGCAAAGAAAAAATCAAAGAGCTATTGGAAGCGTCGCCGGATGGAACAATTACCGCAGAACAGGTAACAGCCGCAGGGCTGCACCGCAGTATTTTACAGGATCTTGTAGAGAACGGGGAGCTTTACCGTTTCGGGCGCGGCCTGTATGTGCGCAGCAACGCATGGGAAGATGATTTTTACCTGTTGCAGCGCAAGTACGGGCGCGGGATATACTCACACGATACCGCGCTGTATCTGCTGGGCTATTCTGACCGCACTCCGGCGCAATACACCATGACATTTCCCAAAGGCTACAATTCGCCGTCGTTGAAACAGGAAAGCATCGACATCAAGCGAGTTGTGCCGGAGAACTATTCTTTTGGTGTGATTGAACTGAAATCCCCCTGCGGTAATCCCATCCGTGTCTATGGCCTCGAAAGAACGCTGTGCGACATCCTGCGCGGCAGCGGCAGCGACATTCAGATCGTGGGCGCGGCAATGAAGAAGTACGCGACTTCCAAAGAAAAAAACATACACAAACTGATGCAGTACGCGGAACAGCTTCGTGTGAAGCCCAAGGTGCTGCGCTATATGGAGGTGTTATTATGATTACAAAGAATCCGATGCTGCTTAAAGCCTTTATCAAAAAGAAAGCTGCGGAAAAGAATATCTCACTGGGATTTGATGCCACAATTATACCATTTTTCCCAGTTTTTGTCTGGTGGATTATATGTGGTTTTCAAGATGCTAAAACCAATGTTTAAAAGGGTACCTTTTGACCCTTTAATCATTATAAGTAAAAACTTATCTGATATTTAACAAAAAAACCTCTGTTAAATAAAACGATTTTAACTTTTTTCTGTCAATATCTTTAAGACGGCGCGAATCCCGCGAATACGAAGCATAGGGGAACAGCCGTAGCTTTTTATGAAGAAAAATGCTATACTTGCCGGAAAGAACGGCTTCCCCATGCGAGCCCCTCCGCCTTCCACGCGGCCTTGCTCGTTCGTATACGGGAAGCCCTGGAAAGGTCAAAGATATGTCTTCTAAATTCAGCGATCCACATTTCCGCGGCAGCGCCTTCGTGCTCGCCGCCTCCCTCTGCTTTTCGACCGGCGGCCTGCTCATGAAGTTCATCCCCTGGAACGCCCTGACCATCAACGGCGCGCGAAACGCGATCTCCAGCGCAGTGATCGGCCTCTTCATTCTGGCAGCCCGCCACAAGCTGAAATTCAACCTGACGGTTTTCATCGGAGCGCTCAGCATGGCCGGCGTCACCACCCTTTTCGCCCTGGCCAACAAGCTGACCACCGCCGGCAATACGATCATCCTGCAGTACACCGCTCCGATCTGGCTCGTTCTGCTGATGTTTTTCATTTTCGGAAAAAAGCCCGACCGGACGGCCCTCCTGTCGATCCTGATCGTATTTCTGGGGATCTGCTGCTTCTTCTTTGAGAGCCTCTCCAGCGGCAAATGGCTCGGCGACTTTTTCGCCCTCCTCTCCGGCATCTTTTACGCCGGCGTTTTCATGCTGAACAGCTTCGAGAAGGGCGACGCGCTCTCTTCGGTCTTCTTCGGCCAGCTCTTCTGCGGCGTCTTCCTTACGCCTCTTGTCCTGCGGGAAAGCGTGTTCACATTTCCGGTGCTCCTGTCCGTCTTCCTGCTCGGCGCCGTGCAGGTAGGGCTCGCCTACATTTTCTTCACCAGCGGGATCAAGTACACGGATCCGGTCACCGCTTCCATCATCAACGCGCTGGAGCCGATCCTGAATCCGATTCTCGTCGCAGTCTTCTACGGGGAAACGCCCGGCCGGCTCGCCCTTGTCGGCGCGGTGATCGTCATCTGCGGAATTTTATTTTACAACATAAAAAAAGGACGCGCCGCGGACGGCGGCACGCCATGATAATTCTGTCCCTCAGAAGCGCTTTGCAAATCCGAAGGCTTTCGTCATTCCTTAATCGCCGCATATAAAGGTGCTGCTAATCCCGCTTATCGAACCCTGAAACGCGCGGCTGCATCATAGTCTTTTGCGTTCTTCTTGTTGAATTTCTCCTTTCTGCCCATCGGCAGAATAACCTGCAAGCTTCGATAGCACCATTATAATAGATTTCCGAGGTTCCGTAAATAAAAAGCCTGCAGGCGTACCCGCACAAAAAAAGCAGTCCGAAGACTGCTTTTTTTGATCACAAACTGTACTGCCGCTCAAATACCCTGTATTCCTGCTTGAAATCCTCGTCGCTGTTTCTGAAAATGCTCTGCCTCTCATGGATATTCATGGTCTGATTGAGCGTATCCAGCACGCAGCCGGAGATATTCGAGCAGTGGTCCGCCGTCCGCTCCAGGTTGGTCAAAAGGTCCGACCAGACAAAGCCGGCGGCCACCGTGCACTCGCCCTTCTGCAGGCGCAGGATATGGCGGGTCCTGAGCGTCTCCTTCATCGTGTCGATGACCTGCTCAAGCGGCTCCGTCTTCCTCGCGGCACCGTAATTTTTCTCCGAGAAAGCCTTGTAGGACAGGTCGAGAATTTCATTTACCGCATTGCAGATCTTGCGGTACTCGCCGGCCGCCTCCTCTGTAAATTCAATGTTCTTCTCACCTATCTCTTCCGCCGATTCCAGGATGTTCACGGCGTGGTCGGCAATGCGCTCATAATCGCCGACCAGCTTCATGTATTCTGTCGTCCGAACGCTTTCCTCCCGGGATAGATGCCCGGCGGTGAGCTGGAGCAAATAGGTGCTGATGATATCCTCGAGGTGGTCCGTCTCCTCTTCCGCCCTGCGGATTTCCTCCGCAGCCTCCTCTTCATAATTAAAAATGCAATTCATGCTCGACTTAAGCGACCCGACAGACAATACCGCCATCTTGTCAAGAACCATCTTGCACTGGGCCAGCGCCAGCGACGGGCTTCCGAGCAGGCGCTCGTCCAGCTCCTTGGCCTTGTCGGGCACCTTTGTGTCCGGGATCATCCGGCACACCAGCTTCTCAAGGAATCCGGAAAGCGGCAGCATGAGGATCGTACAGAGGATGTTAAAGACAGAGTGGGCGACCGCGATTCCCATGAGGCTTGCGGACTCCCCCAAAAGGGCCGGCGCGAGCAAAGCCCGCACGAGGCAGAAGACCGTCAGCCAGACCGCCGTGCCGATCACGTTGAAGGACAGATGCACCAAGGCCGCGCGCCTTGCATTTTTCCCGGTGCCGACCGAAGAGATAAGCGCCGTCACGCAGGTGCCGATGTTCTGGCCCATGATGATCGGGATCGCCGCCCCGTAGCTGACAGCTCCCGTCGACGCGAGCGACTGCAGGATACCGACGGACGCCGAGCTCGACTGGATGACGGCCGTCAGGACCGCGCCGGCCAGGACGCCCAGGATCGGGTTGCTGAAGGCGACAAAGAGCTGCCGGAAAGCCGGCACCTCCCGAAGCCCTGAAACCGCGTCCGACATGGTCTCCATGCCGAACATCAGCGTCGCGAAGCCGAGCAGGATGACGCCGGTGTCCCTGCGCTTATTGTTTTTGGCCGTCATATAAAAAATGATGCCGATGAGCGCCAGCACCGGCGTAAATGAGGACGGCTTCAGGAGCCGGATAAACACGTTTTTGCTGGAAATGCCCGCAAGGCTCAGGATCCAGGCGGTCACGGTCGTTCCGATGTTGGCACCCATGATCACGTTGATCGCCTGTTTCAGCGTCATGAGGCCCGAATTGACAAAGCCGACCACCATGACCGTTGTCGCTGAAGAACTCTGGATAATCGCGGTGACGCCGAGGCCGGTCAGAAGGCCGGCAAAACGGTTGGAGGTCATGCGGCCGAGCAGCATTTTTAATTTGCTGCCGGCCCGGCGTTCCAGGGCCTGCCCCATCAGGGTCATTCCGAAAAGAAACAGGGAGAGTCCACCAATCATGGTAAGCGCATTAAAAATATCCATTTTTTCACCTTTCTCCTTTTACGCAGCCTTTTTTGCAGCCGGACGGTCCGGCAGGATCACAATAAATTCAGAGCCTTCGCCCATCGTGCTGTTGACGATAATAGTTCCCTTGTGGATCATTACTGCATGCTTGACGATCGACAGCCCGAGCCCGGTGCCGCCGGCCTCCTTGCTGCGGCTCTTGTCAACCCGGTAAAAGCGTTCAAAGATCCTCTTCCGGCTCTCCTCCGGGATTCCGATCCCCGTATCCCTGACAGAAAGGAGCGTATCGCGGTCATTCTGCGTGACGGAAACAGTCACGCTGCCGCCGCGCCGGTTATATTTGATCGCATTGTCGCAGAGGTTGTACACGATACTGTGCAGCTGCTGCGGAATCCCTCTCATGGGGGCGCTTGTCCCCTCAACGCTGAGCGCGACCTCTTTCCCGGCGGCCTCCGTCTTGAGGCTCTCCACAGCGTTTTCCGCAATGCGGACAAGGTCGCAATCCTCCCAGCAGATCTCGGCCCCGCCGTTATCGAGCCTGGTCAGGTCAATAATGTCCTCTACCAGCTGGGTCATGCGCATCGACTCGTCGTATATCTTCCCGGCAAAGGGTTTTATGTCCGCTTCTTCGACCAATCCGTTTGCCAGCAGTTCCGCATAGCCGGAAATGACATGCAGCGGCGTCTTCAGCTCATGGGATACATTGGCCGTAAAGTCCTGGCGCACCAGCGCCATCTTCTCGATCTCCTCCTGGTCCTGCATCAGACGGATCCTCTGGTCGGAGATATGGATGAGCAAAGGCTCAATCTCCTTATATTTTTCTTTTCCGAAATAGTCCTCCGGGTGCTTCAGGTCGATCTCGTTGATCGGCTTGACAATAACCTTCGCGAGCCGGGAAGCCAGGACAAAGGATAGGATCAGCGCAATCAGGATCACAAGCGAGATCGGCTGGGCGAAGCCCATGACCAGCGTCCAGACCGCCATCTGGACAATGGAAAGCCTCAGGACCGAACCGTCCGGCAGACGTCTGGCCGCATACAGTTCCCTGTCTGCCAGCGTGTTGGAGAATCGGACCGACTCCCCGTAGCCTGTTTTGATCGCCTCCATGACCTCCTCCCGCTCAAGATGATTCTCCATCCTGTGGGAATTCGCCTCGCTGTCATAAAGGACATCTCCATCCGGGCCGATCCAGGTGATCCGGAAGTTCTCCGTTTCCAGGTTTTCGAAAAATGCCTCCCCGGCCAGCGCCAGCCCCCGGGACGCCAGATCGGTCTCGCTTTTTAGCTGACGTTTCTGCAGGGATGAAAAGTAGCTGTAAGAGATTCCCATGATAAAGACAAGGGAGGCCAGAAAGACTGTGACAGCCGCCGCCCAGATCGCCCTGAATATCTTACTGCTCATGGCCCGCCTCCATCTTATAGCCGACGCCGCGGACCGTCTGGATCATATCGCCTCCCGGTCCGAGCTTGGTGCGCAGCGTCCCGACATGCACATCGACCGTCCTGGTCTCCCCCATAAATTCGGAGCTCCAGACGCTCGTCAGGATCGTATCCCTCGTAAAGACCCTGCCCGGACTCTCGACAAAGAGTTTCAGAAGCTCATATTCCTTCAGCGTGAGGGTCACGGGCTTTCCTTCGACCGTTACCAGATGCCGGTTCTCGTTCATCACAACGCTCCCGCAGCTCATGACGCTCTGCTTCCGGCCGGCGGACCGGCGCAGGACCGCCTTGATCCGGGACACCATCTCCATCATCCCGAAGGGTTTGGCCAGGTAATCGTCCGCCCCGGCGTCCAGCCCGACCACCTTATCATATTCCGTACCTTTCGCCGTCGTCATGATAACCGGAATATCCGCCGTCGACGCTTTTGAACGCAGTTTGTTTAAGACCGCAAGCCCGTCCTCCCCGGGCAGCATGATGTCGAGCAGCACAAGTTCGGGGGTTTCATTTTTCAACGCGGGCCAGAACCCGCTGGAATCCCCGAAGCCTCTCGCCTCAAATCCCGAAACCTTCAGCATATAAATCATCATCTCTCTGATGGAACTGTCGTCTTCCACACAATAAATCATAGAATACCTCCTATCGATCTTCGCATTTATGATACCCTGCGCGTGTAAATCCTGTAGCAGAGTTTTTGTAAAATCAAAATAAAAAATTTCCGTCTGCCGGAAACGCCTTTCATTTCCCATATTTTACAAAAACCATACAATTCACTGCTTTTAACCTTTACAATCGTTTCCTATAGTTATCATATAGGAGGAAATAAAAAATGAAAAACCTGTGGACTTATATCGAAAACAAAAACTGGAAAGTGAACGTGAAAAATTCAGTTGTCTTAGCGACCGTCGGAGCCGCAGCCGCGCTGGCAGGTTTTACCGCATGGCTGCTCATCCGGCCGCTGATGTTTTCCGAGCCGATCTGGGCGTTTTGTTTTGCCGGCTATCCCCTTATCAGCTCCTGTTACGGAAGCATCCTCTACCTCTTCCGGCACGAGTTCCAAAACGGCTCCCCCTTGCAAAACGCATGATTTAAATACGGGCAGGTCCTCTATGGATCCGCCCGTTTTTTTCATTTTTCCCCGCCGGAATGGTCGTCAATCGAGAATATGACCCATTCAGCGATGTTGGTCGCGTGATCGCCGATCCGCTCCAGGTACTTGTTTACCAGCAAAAGATCCGCGGCATACTCCGCGATCTCCGAATTGGTCCGCATGACCAGGATCAGGTCCGCCTTAACCTTTACGAAGAGTTCGTCCACAATGTCGTCATGCGCGATTACCCGACGGGCTTTCTTTATATCCCGCTCCACATAGGCTTCCACAGCCTCAAGCAGCATTTGCACGGTCTCCGCGGCCATTTTCTTAAGATGCTCCCCATTCTGCAGGCCGCTGCTGCCGGCCACCATGATCGTAAGCTCGGAGATATCCGCAGCGTGATCGCCGATCCGTTCCATATCGGTCACCATTTTCATGGCCGCCGTGATGGTTCGAAGATCCCTGGCGACCGGCTGCTGCTGGATCAGCAGCTGGAAGCACATATTTTCAATCTTCTTCTGTTCCTGATCGACAAGCTCGTCATCCTTCATGATCTGCCTTGCCTTTTCGACGTCCTGTTTAAAAAACGCGTCAATCGTTTCCTGGATTGCCTTTTCGATCATGCCGCCCATCTCAAGCATTTCCCTATTCAAAAGTCTGAGCTGCTCATCAAATTTCACCCTCATTTCGTCATTCACCTCCTTCAGCCAAACCGGCCTGTGATGTAATCCTCCGTCCGCTTATCCTTCGGATAGGAGAAGATCTGCCTGGTGCTCCCGAACTCTATGAGATCGCCCAAGAGGAAAAATGCCGTGTCATCCGCAACCCGGGCCGCCTGCTGCATATTGTGCGTGACCGTGACCACCGTATAGTTTTTCTTCAGTTCCTCCATCAGATCCTCGATCTTCGCGGTCGAGATCGGATCCAGCGCGGACGTCGGCTCGTCCATCAAAAGCACTTCCGGCTGTACGGCCAGCGCCCTTGCGATACAAATCCTCTGCTGCTGGCCGCCGGAAAGTCCGAGAGCCGATTTTTTGAGGCGGTCCTTCACCTCGTCGAATACAGCGGCTCCGCGAAGGCTCTCCTCCACGATCGCATCCAGCCTTTTTTTATCTTTTATCCCGTGAACCCGCGGCCCGTAGGCGATATTGTCGTAGATGCTCATCGGAAAAGGATTCGGCTGCTGAAACACCATGCCGACCTTCTTGCGGAGCAGCGTTGTGTCCACGTCGGGAGCGTAAATATCTTCGCCATCCAAAAGCACCTTCCCTTCGATCCTTACATTTTCCACCAGGTCATTCATCCGGTTAAGCGTTTTAAGAACCGTTGATTTCCCGCAGCCGGAAGGACCGATGAAGGCGGTGATCGCATTTTTACGAAGATCCAGGCTGATTCCTTTCAGCGCATGATTGCTGCCGTAATACAGGTGCAGATCCTGCACACTGATTTTTATTCTCTGTTCCATTTTTATTTTTTCCTCGTCACATCAAATTTTGCCGCCAGGCACTTCGCGGCCAGGTTGATTACAAATACAAGCAGCAGAAGTACCGCCGCGATGCCGAAAGCGGTGTCAAAATCGCCCTCGCTGGTCGCGGAGAGATAGAGCTGGATCGTCATGGTGCCGCCGGACTGAAATATTTTCGGAAATATTGCCGCCAGCGTTTTCGGAAGCGTCTTCGCGCTGCCTGCCGTGAAAAGAAGAGCCGCGGACTCGCCCACAATTCGCCCGATCGCCAGGATAACGCCCGTTATGATCCCCGGCATGGATGAAGGCAGCAGAATCGTCCGAATCGTATACCATTTGCCCGCTCCGAGCCCCACAGCCCCGCTGCGGTAACTGTCCGGCACGGTCTTTAAAGCCTCCTGGGTGTTTCTGGTTATCAGCGGAAGCACCATGAGGAGCAGGGTCAGGGAACCTGTCAGCAGGGAATAGCCAAGGCCCAGGGTCTGCCCGAAGAACATCATGCCGAAGAGGCCGAATATAATGGAAGGAATTCCGGACAGGGTCTCCGTCGCGAACTCGATAACGCTGACAAGCCGGCCGGGCTTAGCGTACTCATTCAGATAGACGGCCGCTCCAACGCCAATCGGCGCGGCCGCCAGCATGGTGAGGAGAATAATCATCAGCGTGTTGACGATATTGCCCGCAATTCCGACGGTCCCCTTCAGCACAGAGGTTACCGAGGTTAAAAAGCGCAGGCTCACAGTTCCGGCTCCCCGCATCAGCACATAGACGATGATGCCCGCCAGGAGCATGACGGATAAAAAAGCGCAAAGATAGATCAGGAAATAAAGAACGCTGTCAGCTATGCGCATCCGCTTCTTTTTGAGCGATGACGCGTTTTCATGATTCATCATCGAGCGCCCCCTTTCTCATCTTCTGCAGCGTGAGATTGACCGCCATAATAAAGACATAGAGAACCAGGCCGACAGCAAAGAGCACCTGCCTGTGGGTGCCTTCCGCGTAGCCCATCTCGCTGACGAGCTGGGTCGTGAGAAAGCGAACCGAATTGAAGGGCAGCGGCAGATTGACCGCGCCGCCCGCGACCATATTGATGGCCATGGCCTCGCCCAGCGCCCTCCCGATGCCGAGGACAACGCCTGTCATGATTCCGGATTTCGCCGCCGGGATCGTGACTTTGAAAATCGTCTGGATCCTGCTGGCGCCCAATGCCAACGAGGCGGCTCTCAGATCTTTCGAAACCGCGCGGATGGAAGAAGCGCTCACATTCACGACTGTCGGCAGGATCATGACAGACAGTACGAGTATTGCCGAGAGCATATTCGAACCGCCGGTGAACTGGTGGGTCTCCGAGGCGGCAAAGATCAGCTTCTCCAGCCTGTACATGACCGGGTTGAGCAGCATCAGGCCTAAAAGTCCGTAGATAACAGATGGGATTGCCGCCAAAAGCTCGATGGCAGGCTGAACGATCGCCGCCAGGTTTTTATTTGACACTTCCGTCAGAAAGACGGCGGTAAGCAGCGCAATCGGAACGCCCAGAAGAACGCTCACTCCCGTTCCCGCAATTGACGAGAGGATAATATAGAGGATACCGTACTTCGCGTCTTCCGCGGTCGGCTTCCATTCAGTCCCGAATAAAAGCTCAGGGACGCCGACACTTGCAAATGCCGGTGTCCCCTTCGCAATCATATAGAATGTAATGGAACAAACCGCAAGAATCGCGATAACCGCGCAGACCGTAAAGACATACTTTGCGGCAGTCTCCACGGTATTTATTCCTGCTTTTTTCTCCATGGCTGACCCCTCTTACTGCGGGAGGATCAGGCCGACGCCGGAAACGACGCTTTGCCCCTCCTCGGATTCGATGTAGGAAAACCAGGTTTTGACCAGTTCATTCTGTTCTTCAATCCCTCCTATGGTCGCCATGACGAACGGCCGGGAGAGCTGATAATCCCCGGACACAATGTTTTCCTCGGAGGCGGACACGCAGTTCAGCGAGATGCTTGTGACGGAATCGTCTACCGCATCAAGGGAAACATAGCCGATCGCGCCCGGAGTAGAGGCCGTTTTCGCAAGCACACCGCCTGTGGAGTCAAGTTCCTGGGCATATTTGCAGGAATCTTCCACTTCAAGAAGTTCCTCAAATGCGCCTCTGGTGCCGGAGGCGGCCTCGCGGCCGATCACGACGATCGCCTCATCCGCTCCGCCAAGTTCGCTCCAGTTCGTGATGACTCCGGTATAAATGTCCTTAAGCTGATCTGCCGTCAAATCTCTGACGCTGTTGTCCTTGTCGGTGATGACCGCGATTCCGTCAATCGCCACGATGTTTTCAACAGCGCCTTTCTCCTTCTCGCCGTCCTTTAGGTTCCGGGAAGCGTTTCCGATATCAGTGCTGCCCTGGATCAGCGATTCAATGCCCGAGCTGGAGCCGGTGTATTCCACCGTGACGGTGACGTCCGGGTATTTCTCCATGAAACTCTCGCTCATCGCCTCGCATAGTTTCTCCATCGAGGTACTGCCCGCAAGAGATATCTTTCCCGAGAGCGCGGAAGCGCCCTTCCCGTCCCCGGAAGCGGCCGCGCCCGCGCCGGAGCTTCCGCAGCCGGCCAGACCGCCGAGCATTGCAAGGGCCGCCGCGCAGATGACGGCTTTTTTCTTCAATCCTGAATTCTTCTTCATAATAAATGTCCTCTGATTTTCATTTTTTGACTTCGCGATGTCCTTAATCAGTATATTTTTCTTTTGTAAAAATCAAAATCCGTCTTTTGTAAAGGTTTTGTATGGATTCCACCGGGGAAGGCGGGGTGAGGGCGGCTCTTTTACTGTTTTTTGAAACTTTTCTCTTCTAATACAGTTTTTTCCGCCGGGGAAGGCGGGGCGAGGGCGACTTTTCTACTGTTTTTTGAAACTTTTCTCTTCTAATACAGTTTTTTTGCCGGGGAAAGCAGGCGCAACTCTTTCTCGCAGTCCCGCGGCGCCCAACAAAGCGCCTCTTAATTGACAAAGCCCTCAAAAGAAGCTATCCTATCCTTATCACAGAAAGGAGTGTACCCTTATGAAATACAGGAATGTAGGAAAATCCGGCCTCAAAGTCAGCGAGATCGCGCTGGGCAGCTGGATGACGGATCTTCAGGGAAATGAAATGCAGCAGCTGGCGGAGGATACAGTCAAACTTGCGTTTGAAAAAGGAGTGAATTTCTTCGACTGCGCAGACGCCTACAGCGGCGGAGAGGCGGAGAAATTCTTAGGGCGGATCCTTGCGAAATACCCAAGGAGCTCCTACGTGGTCTCCTCCAAGGTATTCTTCCCCATGGGGCCCGCCGCCAACGACTGGGGACTTTCAAGAAAACACATCACGGACAATATCGACCGTTCGCTGAAGAACCTGGGTATGGACTATATCGATCTCTATTACTGCCACCGTTTTGATCCGACCACGCCCATGGAGGAGACACTCTGCGCACTGAGCGGCCTCGTCGACCAGGGCAAGATCCTCTATTACGGGGTCAGCGAGGAATGGAGCGCTGCCCGGCTTGAAAAAGCCCAGCGGATCATCCGGGAGAATCATCTGCATCCCATGACCTCGCTGCAGCCCCAGTACAACATGGTCGACCGCTATATCGAGCATGAGATCACAGAGGTCTGCGAAGAATACGGAATCGGTATCACCCCCTTCTCGCCGCTTGCCCAGGGTCTGCTCACGGGCAAATACCGCAAAGGCCAGCCGATTCCTGCCGGTTCCCGCGCAACCCATCAGGCGGACAAGCAGATCAACGCCCTCCTGACAGATGAAAATCTCGACAAGGTGGAGAAACTGATCGAGATTGCCGGAGAACTCGGACTTGGCATGCCAGTTCTGGCGCTCTCCTGGATTCTCCGGAAGAAGATCGTCAGCAGCGTAATCACAGGCGCCAGCCGGCCGCAGCAGCTGGAGAAGAATATCGCGGCCAGCGGAGTAGAGATCCCGGAGGATGCGCTCAATCGAATCGATGCGATCCTCGGTTTCAGGAAATTTGAGCGGCATGTGGGTTGAGGACTCCCTCATCCCGCTGCAGCCTTCTGTTTTTGCCTGCCGGAGCGCTTCCCGCTCCCTCAATCCTTAACAAAAATATCCCCGGAAGTCCTGTCAACCAGGACTCCGGGGTTTTTCAGCTCCACGCCGGAAATATCTTGCAGTTTTCCTGCCTTGCGGCCTTTCCGGGCGGTGGAAAACACCTTGCAGGCACAAGCACCCTGCATATCCCGGACAATCTGTCAGCCAGAACTCCGGGGAGTTACAACTCCTTCGGGGAGCGTCCCGCAGGCACAAACATTCTGCATACCCCAGTAGTCCTGTCCACCAGGACTCCGGGATTTTTCAGCTCCCTGCGGAGGAACGCCTTGCGATCACAACCATCCTGCCATCCTCTCTGGAATACTCACAGGTCGCGAGGCAAAGGAGCGGCGCGGCGCTCCTTAAACTTTCTTCATCGGTCCAGATGGCGTAAGCTTTGCATTTGTCCAAATACTCCTGATAACTGCTCTCATCGGAAAGCTCGGTATAGCGGTAAAATGGAAACTCCTCCGCCTCCGCGCCCGAGATCAGCATCACCAGGCACACCTGATATTCATAGGTTTTCTCCGGCGTAGAAAAGAGGATCAGACCGTTATCCCGGCAAAAATCCGCTTCCCTGTACTTCATCAGGTTCTGGAACATCGAACCATCTTTCATATTGTGGCCGTAGACAATCAGGTTTTCCGATTCATCCAGGTCACAATTAACGTCCAGATACGGCGTTCCGTGATACTGCTCCCTTTTGTCAAAATCACGGTGCAGATAATAATCCGGATCCCTTTCGGACTGCATGACCGGATAATCGATATGGGTATTCGGTATCCGGATCCAGGCCGCCAGATCACCATTTTCTTCCTGAAGCTTTATGAGCCATTCATTCTCCGGCGCGAAAACCTCTTCCGGAAGCTCCCTCGGGGAGCCTGCGAGCACCTCATCTTCATCCGCCGTACTCTCCGCCTCGTCCGCGGCCTGCCGGGACAAGCCCTCATACAAGCTCTGCGTTTCCTCCGCGGAATCCTGTTCCTGGCGCAGATTCCAGAGCGCGAACAGGATGACAAGCGAGGACACAAAATACAATATTCGTTTGACAGCTTTTCGTCTTTTCATTCTCTTTTCGTATGTAAGCAGAAGATCCAGCCGCGCGAATCCGAACCCGGCGCTCTCAGCTTACGGGCGAAACCGGGCCGGACTCAGTAGTAGTATCGCCGGTCCATCCTGCGGTCCCAGCACTCATAGAGGAAAATGAAAAGCAGCATGCCGACAATAACCCGGATCCAAAACTGTTTGTCATCCTGATCTCCGGTCTTCGGCAGGCCATGCTCATATTGCCCGGCCTGCGTACCCTGTTTTATTTGTGAATCATCTGTCTCCAAATCGCCGGACAGCCCCGATGAGCCTTCTCCGCCGGGAGTCCCTGAGCCGTTCGATGAACTGCCCCCTCCGGAGATTCCTGACCCGTTCGAGCCGCCGTTTCCGCCTGAACCGCCGGGATCGTCCGGGCCGCTGTTCCCGCCCGAACCGCCGGGATCGTCCGAACCGCCGTTTCCGCCCGAACCGCCGGGATCGTCCGGGCCGCCGTTCCCGCCTGAACCGCCGGGATCGTCCGAGCCGCCGTTCCCGCCTGAGTCGTCCGAGCCGTCCGAGCCGCTCTCTGTTCCCGAGGAGTATTTCTTTCCTCCTTTTGCGCCTTCCTTGTCCGCCTCGTCGTCATCCAGAAGCTTCTCATCCGGAGTGTACACATAGCCCGATTTATCCCCGATCAGGATCAGGACCGTCCGGTTATTCGTACTGCCCCCGGAGCAGGTAACCGTAGTGGTCACCTGATAGCGCTCGGGGTATTTCTTAAGCTTTGAAATGAGCCCCGACCAATACCAGATGCTGTTTTCTTCCAAAAACTCAGCCAGACCGGCCAGACTGCTCTCCCAGACGTCCGGGTCAAAAACCTCCGAGTTTCCAGCCGGAAGCTGCAGCACGGCGGCAACCCTCAGATCCCGGCTTTCGCCGGGAAGCAGCAGCGTCGCGGTCTTGTTCGCCTCAAAAAAATCCTTGTCCAGAAACAGCGCCAGATCGCCGAACATCAGATGCTCATCCATGTTGTGGCCGTAGAGCAGGGAAAAGTTGTCGGAAAAATCCGGGTTGTTTCTCACGTCGAGGAAGATGCTGCCCGCCAGGGAGAAATCCGAGAGGACATCCTTATTCATGTACTCCAGATTGTCCTCTCCCTGCACGACCGGATAATCGATGTTGGTCCCGTCTACCGTGAGCCAGGCGACGACGTCTTCGTTTAAAGCGAGCAGCTCCTCAAAATCCGGTCCCGAACCCACCAGCTCCGCCGGCTTTAGCGGCTGAATCTGGTCCTGAAGGTCCCTGACCGCCTGATAGATCTGGGCGTTGTCCCAGATGGAATACAGCGAGAACAAGGCAGCTGCCGCGATAAGGCTGCCAACGGTCCACTCATATATTCTATTGAGAACGGAAAGGGCAGTCCTTGTCATGAGCGCTTATACCTCGCTGATTCTTTTGCGGCGGAAAATGAAAAGCGCCGCTGCCCCCGCCAGGATCGCCAGCATGGCGATGTAGGGAGCGTTGCTGGTGATGACGCCGATGTCGATGGAGACGTCTTTTTTGTTGGTGATGGTGACGGTGTCGGAGGCGTCTGCGATGGAACCGGTGGCCTGCTTACTAAAAGATGGACTATATTCTGGAGAATCGCTGTCAACGGCACAGGCGATTCCGGACCAGGTACCTTCTGGATCCTTTGACGCATTCACAATCTTATTCAGGTAAGAATTATTCGCACCGTCAGTACCATTCGGATCCGATTCGGTCACAGTATACGTTACGCCATAAGGGATGTTGTTAAAGGTAACGGTGTCGCCGTCTTTGATCCAGAATGTTACGGTGTTGGTCAGCGAATCCAATGTGGTAGATGCTGCTTTTACCGGAGTATCTGCTATTGTCATCCAATTATGTTCCTCAGCCTCCACAGTCTGTCCTTTAAGCGTATGAGCAATAGCGTTGGTTCCTTTTTTTGTGTCAACCGCGGAATAAGTGATATCACTGTTGATGATGGTATTCGCCGGCTTTGTAAAGACCACGGTAACCTCAAAGCGTTTATCCTTATCGGCCGCGTTTCCTTCTACCGCCTTCGCTACGCTTAAGGAACCGGCGTAGTACTTGTTCTGGATGTTGTTTACCTTGTCTGCTGCGGCGTAATTAGTGCTGGCCCAATTGTTATAAGCTGCATTCGTGGCACCTGTCGGCGCTGTTTTGTGAAGGGTCACGGAACGACAAAAGCCAGAACCCGAACCCGCATTTACTACCTGCACATGCATATAGTACTTGCCGTCATGAGCGAAGTTTTCAGTCTCTTTATTTTCTGTCTGCGTATCGTTGGTTCCGTAGACAACGCCAGTGTTTCTTAAGCCTTCTGCCTCGGTATCGGTAGCTATACTTACATTTGTTGCCGTTTCCTGTACAAGGTACCAAAAATCGCCTACTGAATTATAAGTAGGGAGAGTGACCGCAGCACTTTGCGTTGACGCATTTCCCGTAGTACCGCTGGTCGCCGTAATGGAAGCAGTCGTATACCTCGTATTACCACTTCCACCTGTTGAGCCTCCTGTAAAACTTGGCATAGGCATATTAGTCTTATCATACGCATCCCCATCCGCAACCCCTGTACTGGACCCCGCATTCCACACCCCATAGGGAGTAATCTTAAAATGGAATGTGGATGTATTGCTCCCAGAAGTACTACCCAACTGATAATCTTTAATCAGATTAATCGTCGCAGTATCGCTCGCCACCGTATCTCCGCTATTTGTAAATTGACTGTTTGTTTCTTTCCCTGTAGCCGCTGCCCCCAACGCCGTCCCCGCCGTCCCAAACGTCAGGATCCCCGCCAGCGCAAGGACAAGTGCCTTCCTCCAATACTTCTCCAAATGCTTCTTCATGTTGTTCATTCCTTTCTGTGTTAAAACCTGTACGCCGGGGCATACGCTGCGGCATATCGTATAACTGTATGCAATGCTCTGATCATTCGCCGTCCCGGCTGCCGCCCCGCCATCCTGCAATCAGGCGGCGGATCAAACGTTTCCCTTTCCCGGTCCGGCAATCCTCAGATTCCTCTTCTCCGGAAGATGCAGACCACTTTCGCAATCACATCCGCCTCATCCACCGCCCCGCAATCCCGGCTGTCGTAAGTCCGGGTCCTGTAATCACCCAGAAGGTAGAGGCAGCCCTGCGGAACCGTATAGGGATATTCCTGCTTGCCGGGCATGGTCGGGAAGGCAATCTCGCCGGTCTGCAGGGTGCCGTTTACATAGAGGAGGCCTTCTTCCGTGATGTTCACGCTGTCCCCCCCTTTGGCCGCCACCCTGGCAATCAGCTGTCTTCCGTCCACCATGCAGACGACGACGTCATCCTTCACGTAGTCATGATCCAGACGGTATCCGAAAACAATATCTCCATCGAGTACGGCCGGGTACATATTCGTACCGCGGGCCGTCGCGATGAAAAATACAAAGTTGAAGGCAATCAGGATAACCGCGATCATCAGGAGCAAATTCTCAAGCAGGGAAATGTAACCCCTCCTCGTATCCAAGCGGTAACGCCTTTTTCTGATCTCTCCGGCGGCTCCCGCAAGAGGATGCAGCGTCTCATTCGTATCCATAACCTGCGCTCCTTGCCTGCATGGAAAGAAGCGTATCGTAGCGGGCGCGCTCATTGAGCAGCGCCGCCTCATACAGTCGGTTCAATTCTTCCATTTTCTGCAAAACATCCGCTTCGTCCACGCCTCCGAACAGCTTTTTCCGGAATTTCACTGTCCGGATCCATTCTATGATGTCGGCCTGGGTCTGATTGATCTCGTCGTAATCCATACTATGGAGACGCCTCCTTTCTCTCCTCGAGGGCATTCGAAATAATAAATGCGTTCATGTCCTAAAAGCCACCCCCTTTCCGTTTTTTTCTGTATCGATAAACCAGCCATGCAGCCGGTATCAACAGCGCGATCATGGCCAGCGGGGCTTCCGCTCCGTCCGGAACGCCGACGTCGATGGAGACATCCCTGCGGTTCGTCAGCTTAATGGCCACTGTTCGCGGCACTTCGTTCGAATTCAGCTCGATGCGGACCTTTGCCGGATCATTGTCCGAATTTTCCATCACCGTCGCGATCCCGGATCCGAACAGCTGATCAAGGCC
This sequence comes from Lachnospiraceae bacterium, assembly GCA_024695465.1. Lineage (GTDB taxonomy): Bacteria > Bacillota > Clostridia > Lachnospirales > Lachnospiraceae > Chordicoccus. The sequence continues at coordinate 29,907 of JAILID010000113.1, forward strand.
CTCTACCTCTGCGGTATAGCCGGAATCCTCCGGCTCAACGATCTCCACAATGGAGCGCACCGGCACTCCCTGCGGATAATCGATCTCACTGTTATAGGTTTGTTCTCGCTGCAGGACCACCGTCGTGGTCTCCTGGTCAACCCTATTCTTAACGACCGTTCCATCCGGCTCCGTGACCTTCACCGTCAGGCTGAAGCTCCCGTCCAGGTCTCCCATATTGCCCGTTACTTCCTTGGTGATTGTAAAGTCGGTTTTCTGCGGGTTCGTCACGGTGAGAGCCGCATCGGCCGCGTCGCTATTGACGCTGTAAGGCGCCCCGCCGCCTGACAGACTAAGCCTCCCATACTCATCGACATAGATCTGAACGCCATCCTTCGCCGCGTTCCCCAGATAATAGTCCTCGATCGTCGCGGTTTCTTTCAGCAGGTAGCTGTTCTTCTGCTTCAGGATTCCTTTTTCGATGCTGATGGCTCCATTCGCGTCCGTCTTAAGCGTGATAAGGCCGGAGGCGTCAGCTGCCGGAGCGGCCGGCGTTTTCGCGTAAGCCGAACCCTCCGCCGGCTGCAGCGTGAACCTAACGTCTGCGATCAAGCGGTTCTCTCCTCCGCTTAAGTCCTCCCATAGATTAGACGCCCCGCCGTTGACCAGGCCGTATTTTGTGATCGACGCTCCGATCAGCTGATCGGTCACCTCAAGAAGAAGATTTTCATTTGTCAAAGCCACCGTGCCGCTGCCGGGCGTCCCCTCGCTTCTGCTGGCGGAATCTATGCTTCCATCCGCCTCCACCGTAAATCGAATCTCGCCGGCCAGCTCATATCCCGCCGGCGCCGAAGTCTCTGTCAGGACATAGCGGCTGCCCCCGACCAGGGCGGCGGATGGAATCGCAGCCTTTCCATCTTCCCCCGTCGTTAAGGTAATCGCATTGTCCTCTGCGGAATAGTTTCCGGTCGGGCTTTCCTTATAGAGATTCGCAAAATCAAAACCTTCCGCCGGCTGCAGGGAGAACACGGCTCCGCTTAAGGCTTTCGTCGTATTGCCGTCTTCGCCCAGCTTCATAAGGCTCAGCTCCACCGGCGTGTTGGCGGCGCGGATCATCTCCTGATCGGACGCGTCCGCCTTCACGGAAGGATCCTCGCCGACAGCCGCCCCGTTGATCTTTGTCACCTCAAAGTAACTCCCGCTTCCATCCGACTTGTCGTCTTTTACGAGAATCGTAAAGCTCAGTCTCTGATCCTCATAGCCCTGGGGAGGACTTGTTTCGGTAAAGGTATACTCTTCTCCCGTGACAAGCCGCCCGCTTAATTGATCTATTATAGCACTTCCCCCCAGGGTGATGTCAATTCCTTTTGTATCCGCATCCGTAATCCCGGCAAAATCACCGGCCACATGGAATTGAGCTCCGGATAATGCTTCTTTATGATTGTTGAGATCCTCCTTGTTCAATTTGATTTCAATCGGCTGATCCTGCGCCCTGATATGGGCCGCCTCGTCCCCGGAAGTCCCGTATAAACTGTACTCTTTATGATGCCGGGTCAATTGCTCAGCTGTCAGTCCTTCCGGATCGACCAGCTGCAGCGTTCCGTCCGCAAGAACCGTAAATTCCAGGGCAAAGCCCGCCTTTTCATAGCATCCGCCCTCAAGGTTGAATACGCCGTTGTCATCCCAGCCGTGCTCATCATCGCCGATGAGAAGACGCTTGGGATCAGTAGAAAGTGTGGTCTTACCTGTTCCTGAAAGGCCAAAGAAGATAGTTGTGTGCTTGCCGTCCAGATCTGGGTTGGCTGAGCAGTGCATGGAGGCGATGTCCTTGAGTGGCAGATAGGAGTGCAGCATAGAGAACATACCTTTCTTCATCTCGCCGCCCTACCATGTGTTCAGGATAACCTGCTCTTTTGAAGTGATGTTGAATGCTGCGCATGTCTCATAGTTCATACCGAGCTCAGCGAAGTTCTCAACCTTTGCCTTGGAAGCGTTATAT